>CAYTDH010000152.1:0-9735 GCA_964436325.1 uncultured Tangfeifania sp. | reverse complement strand
CAATGCAACTCTGGATGTAGTGATTTTTGTATAAAGTTGTCATCTACAGGGTTTTTTTCTATATTCGATAGCTGAAACATAACAACTTATTTTGTATACTCTATTTGTTTTTAGCAGATTCGCTGTTTAATGGTTTTCATGCAAGCAACAAAGACTAAAATAATGAAAAAATATTTCTTGCTACCTTTTTTTTGCTTCCTTGTTTTGTTTTCTTTTTCGCAGGATGAAGTGGTAAAAACCGGATGGAATTTTGGTGCAGTTCCAACCATTACCTTTAATACTGACCTTGGATTTCAATACGGTGCTTTGGTGGATTTGTATCAATACGGCGACGGACAGCGTTATCCACGATACGATCATAAATTTTACTTTGAAGTATCGCGGTACACGAAGGGCAGCGGCATCAATCGTTTTTATTATGATTCGGACCAACTTTTGAAGGGGCTTCAGACTTCATTGGATATCAGTTACCTTTCGGATCAGGCCTATGATTTTTATGGCTTTAACGGTTATGATGCGGTTGTGGTTCCGGAATGGATAGACGATGAAAGCACAGAATACCTTTCACGCATGTATTATAAATACGACCGTAAGCTTTTCCGGTTTAAGGCAGACCTTCAGGGAGATTTCCGGAACAGCCATTTCCGGTGGCTGGCAGGAATTAATTTTTTAAATTTCACTGTAGGTTCGGTAAATACTGAAAAGTTGAACAAAGGACAGGATGAAGCGGACAAGCTTCCCTCGGTGGAAGAGCAGCCCGGCCTTTTTGAGGAGTACCAGGAGTGGGGGATTATTCCGCCGGAGGAAGCTGATGGTGGTTTTGTGCCCACAATAAAAGCCGGACTGGTTTTTGATTCCCGTGATAATCAACCCAATCCGATGAAAGGGGTGTGGACCGAAGCCGTGTTATCGGGATCACCCAAACTATTGGGAGCGGAAAGTTCTTTCATGAAGATCAATCTGACACACCGCCAATATTTCACCCTTGTTCCCCGTGATTTATCCCTGGCCTACCGGCTGTCTTATCAAACCACGATTGCAGGTCATGCTCCTTTTTATTACCAAACCCAGGTGATTACCTCTGTTATGAAAGGGGCCAGTTCGGAAGGGCTTGGTGGTTCCAATTCCCTGAGGGGAATCCGGCGAAACAGGATTGTCGGCGACGGCTTTTTTTACGGGAATCTGGAAGCCCGGTGGAAGTTTGTTCGTTTTCAGTTTTTGAACAATAACATCTATCTTGGACTCAACGGGTTTATTGATTTTGGGCAGGTTACCCAAAAGATTGATATGGAAATTCCGGAAGGGCTTCATGGACCGGAGAACTTTTTTGATCCGGATGCCGAAAGGATGCATCTTTCCTATGGTTCAGGGCTTCGCATCGCCATGAACCAGAATTTTATCATCTCCCTGGATTACGGGCTTGCAGCCAACGAAAGGGATGGAGACGGGGGACTCTACATCGGGATGAATTATCTGTTTTAGGGGGCAGGGAGAGGGAATCTTTTGCCTCTAAATCCGCTAAGTCAATTACGAATTACGAATTACGAATTACGAATTACGAATTACGAATGACAGGTTTCGGAGGGTAGGGTTTAATTTTGAAGGCAAATAGAAGTTCGACGCTACGAGGCAAAAAAAAGAGAAAATCAATCAGTGGTACTTTGTGTTCCTTCGTGCTCTCCTTAGTTCCTTTGTGGTTCAAAAATCACACCCCCAAAAACCCTGAACAAATCAGAGCGAAGCGATTCCTCTACCAACCGCACCCCCCAACCACGAAAACCACGACAACCTACTCCTCACCGAGTAAAGCGATATTGCCCACTCCCGCACATCAACATAAAACACAAAACACAGAACAAAAAACTCCCGAGCGAAGCGATTTAAAAGACATCCGCAAATCCAACAAGTAACAAGCAACAAGCAACAAGCAACACTAACCAGTAACAATGACAACCACGACAACTCCTCCTCCCTCACCAAGTGCTTTAAGGTTTATGGGATGACTTTTTATCTTTCACCCGTTTAAAGCGGAACATTTTGAGCATCCAGTTGGGCAGGGGATGGTCGCCCCGTTTCCGGAAATCCAGAAACCACCCCAGTTTTTTCATCAACGGAATTTTATGTGTTTCCACAAATTCAATGAGTGTGCCTTCCGGTGCCTGAATGTAGGCAAAACTGCCTGCAGCTTCCCCCATATCAAAGGTTTCAAGGTCCCTGGCGCTGTCTACCGTAAACGGAAATCCCATGTCCTTCACTTTTTCCCGGAATGAATCAATGCCGTTGATATCGAAACAGATATGGATGAATCCGGGATCGCCCCAGATGCGTCCTTCAAAAATGTCGCGGGGCTGGCGTTCATGAGCTTCGACCAATTCGATAACAGAAGCCCCGAAGAATGGACTGAATGCCCCGCTGCGCTCTTTGGAGTGTCGCAGCAGAATTCTTCTGAAAACCCCGGTTCCTCCCGGAACCTCTTTGAAGTCATTAAACGTACCTGTAATATCGTAAACAATCTGATCATATTGAAGCACATCCCGGTAAATTTTCAGGCTCTCCTCCATGTTTTTTACTCCGATGACGGCTCCCAGTACTCCACCGCTCACCGATTTTTCTTTTCTGAAGACCTCTTTTTCGTTTTTGATTTCCCACATGTTTCCATAAATGTCTTTCATGTAGAAGTGATCATTGTTAACAGGGTCTTTATGTACAGGACTTAGTAATTCAAGGCCTGAATTTTTGAACTTCTCGTAGGCGGCAAAAACATTGTCTGTTTTGATTTTTCCCATATTGATACCCCAATCGCCCAATTGAATTTCAAATTTTGGGGGTTCAGGTTTTTTGCCTTTGTGCTGCCATATCTCAAACCCCCCGCCCCCGCGCATGTTCAGCGCCAGTACGGCATGGCGGGCCCTGGGTTTTCCGTCGGTATGAGGCAGCATCAGTTCAGCCACCGCCTCCTCTTCAAACATCCGGATATCCATGGAAAAGTGTTCACGGTACCATTTCCAGGCTTCATTCAGGTTTTCTACGCCCACTCCCAACTGTTGTATTCCGTTAATTTTTCCTGACATTTTTTCTTTCAATTTTTTTTAAAGTGGTTTTACCGTTGAAGACATATAATAATAAATAGAAGGAAAGAACCGTCGGATGTATACCATGAGTAATTCTGTTCCTCCAACGAGGATTTTTTTTCGTTCCTTTTTCAGTTTACGGCAAATAATTTTGGCACTGGCTTCGGTTGTTTTTCCCTTTTGCTGCCCCTCATCCATTTTACCATGAGCTTTTCCGTTTTTGTTGAGTGCATTTTTCGAAATATTGGTTTTAATGCGTCCGGGAATGATTATGGATACCTGGATTTTGGTTGATTTGCTTTCGGCTCTGAGGCTTTCAAAAAAACCGTGTAAGGCATGCTTGGACGCTGAATAGGCAGAACGGTAGGGAAAACCAAATTCTCCAACAATGCTGGAAGTGACGGCAATTTGTCCGCCTCCGTTTTCAATCATGCGTGGCAGAACAGCTTTTGTGAGGGCAATGGTTCCGAAGAAATTGACTTCAAAAATTTTCCGGTCCACTTCCAGCGGTGTTTCCATTACCAGTGCTCGCTGGCTGATCCCTCCGAAATGGTAAAGGGCATCAATTTTTTTATACCCTGAAAGAACCTTTTGTGCTGCTTTTTTTACCGATTCCTCGTTGCCAAGGTCAAAGGAAACAACCTGTGTCCTGCTCCCCAGGGACTCACAAACAGCGGCCACCTCATCAAGGGCTGTTTCATTTCTTCCTGAGAGAATGAGGTTTGCTTTCTCCCTGGCAATGGCTAAAGCTACCGCTTTTCCTATTCCGGAGGAGGCTCCGGTAATCCATATATTTTTTTCAGAAAAGATCATCAAATGCTGATTTCAAAGAGTGCGAAGATAACATTCCATTGGTTAAATGTACAACTCACTCTTGTAAATTATTCATCTTTCATATTCCTCTTTTTTCTTTTTAAATGAAAAAATGGCCTTCATTTTGTCCAGCAAATGGTTAATGGTGCTGTAGTCTTCAGTAAAAGAAAAACCTACCCCCTGAGTGTATGGCGCTGTTTCATAAATCAGGTTATTGTTGGACCGGTTATAGGCTTTAAATTGCAATTTTCCATTGGGGGTGAGTTTTACATTCACTTCAAAATCGCCCACCAGTTCGCTGTTGCTGGTCGAATTCGGATTGTTGTTATTCCCAATATTTCCGTTAATGGTGACCCGGTCATTAAACATTTGGGTGCTTAGGGCAAGTTCAATTTCATCGTCGGTAATTTGGTTTCCCGGCCGGTAGTTAAAGCCGATGTCCACATTGCTGCTTATTTGGGAAAGCCAGTTGCTGAGCTGGTTGGAAAACAATTCGCTGGCTGTTGTTCCAATCAGATTGGGGTTTTGGGCTTCATAGGTACCCCGAAGGTATTCCGGGGTATAAAATTTTCCGAGCACGACCAGCGAGAGAATTTGTTTGTTCATATCTTCGGGCGTGTTGAAAAATTGCTGCACTTCATCAATAAGACGGTCTTCAACGGTGGGGAAATCAATTTCAAAATCAATTTCAGGGTTTGAAAGGTTTTCCGACAGCAGAATTTTACATTCCACAGGTATTCGCTGGCTTTGATAAATGTTTTCATAATTGGCCAGCAAATCATACAGGGAAGCCTTGAGTTTATACACGGCCTTAATATCGATAATGGCTTCATAAGGATCTCCCGACCAGTCGATGGTTCCTCCCTGCTCAATGGTAAAGCGTTTATTGATCACATTTTGGAGGGTAAAGAGGTAGTCTCCCCGCTCAACGGTGTAATTTCCCGAAAGGGTAATGTTTCCCTCGGGGTCCATACCAAAAGCCAGAATGCCTTCTCCCTGTGCTGTAATCACATCACCTATCTGGGCGTTATAAATCAACTTAGCCCTGGCTTCGGGAGTAGCTCTTATGGTCAGGTTCAGGCTGAACTCGCTTTCCTCTTTTTCCGAAAAGGTAAATTCCTGTTTTTCTTCATCTTCTTCCGATACAAAGCGTATGAAATCATATTTTTCCACTTCGCTTTGACTTTCGAGTGAGATGTTCACATCGGTTCCTGACAAGGTCGTGCCCGAACCCGAGAGATCAACCTGCCTCCCCCTTCCGGTGATGTCTATTCTGCCCCGGGCGACGACCTTTCCGTAAAACTGGTCATTGTTTTGAGGGGTGGTATTGATGGCTACCAGTTGCGAAGTGTTTAACGAAAGATTGTAGACCATGTCCTGGAAGTTGGTGTGTACGATCGTTCCGTCAAAAATGCCGGTATTTCCGGAATTATCCTGGACAGGAATTTGATCGAACAGGATGGTGTCTCCCGAAAAACTCACCGAATCGGTAAAATGGTAACTCACCCGCGTATAATCGATGGTAAGACCTGCATAAGCCGCTTCGAGTGTTCCATCGAGAAGGATTTTTTGAGGAGTTCCGTGAATTTTTACTTTCCCTGATGCATCTCCGTGAAAATTGGAAAATGTTTTCCGGATGACGGTTTCCAGAATGACCAGGGAAAGGTGGTCCAGTTGGGCGGTATAATCCATTTTCTGTGTTGCGGGGTCAAAAAAGCCATGGACATAAAGGCTTTCTCTGTTTTTGTCTGTTATTTTCACCTCTGAATTGAATACCGATTCGATTTTATCCCATTGGTTTGTCATAGCCACATTCCCGATTCTCTGGTCTTTAAAGGTAAAGTCATGGATGTTCAGGTTTGAAAAAAAGAGTCTTCTCCCGTAAAAATCTTCTATTCCGGCCTGCCCCGTTAAGGTGCCTTCGAGCGGTATCTCTTTGTTTGTATAGGTTCCCCAATGTTTCATTTCGATATTGGAAAGATCAACCGAAAGAATGCTGGATCTGTCCTGAGAAATATGTCCTTCCATGGATATCCGCTGATTGCCGCTGGAAAGGTTGAACCCGGCAATCTGGATATGTGTGCTGTCAATGGTGGCCGTAAACGGACTGATTTGCCACAGTGAATCGGAAATGTAGATATCCGTGGGATAACCTTCTATGGCAATATGGGGCCACTTTGCGTTTTCGGTTTCATTGAAAACAGCCAGGGTTTTTATTGTTCCCTGGTATGTCTTTTGGCCGGGAGCCCCCCAATTTATTTGATTGTCGATGGCATTGTTGGCAATTTTTGAATCAATTCTTATATTGTTGACTTTCATTCCATTGCGTAGTTCCACCGAACCAAGTGAAATTTCCGAGGTATAAAGCCCGGTTTGCGGTGAATTTCCGATGATAATATCTTTAATCAGAATATTTTCCGTGCTAAAACCCGGTATTTTTCCTTTCATCTCAAAAACCGATTGCTCGGAGTCGAGTCTTCCATAGAGGAGAAAAGGGGTTTGAATCCGGTAACCAGGGGCAAAGGCGTTCATGAGTTCATCGAGTTTTTTTACATCCACTTGATAGCCAAACTTGTTTTCTTTTGTCCCCGGCGGTTTTTCATATTGCAGGGCGGGAATGTAACGGTCCATGCTTTTTTGGAAAGCTGTAAGAATATCTTGAAAATGGTAATTGCCATTGATTTTCACATCAAAAAAATCGGAGGTAAAGTTCAGATAATTGATGTCTCCGCCAATAATGGACTGGAGCGCCATTCCATCGAGGCTAAATTCTCCGTTCCGGTTTTTATAAAAGCCATTTTCCACCACAATCGACCCCACCAGGTTGTCGAGCTTATTCCCCGAGAAATCTGCGGTCATCGTGAATGCCATTTCCGAGGAGGGAAAGCGATCGCTCATGTTCAGATTTCCGGGCAGGGCTTTTTTTAAATCCACCTGAAAATCGAAATCGGGAACTTCGGGGTTGAGGTTCACTTTTCCCAGGAAATCAAATTGCAGATTGGAATCGTTCATGAGAATTAAACCGTCGAACATTCTGTTGTTCATGAATCCGTCGATTTCAATATTCTCATAATCGTACCCGTTGATATCCACCTGAGCAATTTCTCCCTCGAAGGCACCGGCAAATGTTTGGTCGGAACGGTCAAAAAAGCCATCAACACTTCCGTCGAAAGTAAGCTCTCCGACAACAGGCATTTGAAAAAGTTCGCCCAATTTGAAGTTATCCGTCGCTATCTTACCCTGGTACTTGATACGCCCCACTTCGTCGGGGACCATAGACAAATCGGTGGTGATGTTTCCCATTTGGCTGGTAAGTCTTCCGAAAGCCACAAAATCATTCAAAAAGCCCGTAAAATTTCCTTCGTAGGTTAAAATTCCCGCATCGTAAAAGGGTTCGGGAAAACGCAGGTAGCGGATGCCATTTCCTGCCGGAAGCCTGATTCGGCTGAGGTCTGAAAAGGTTGTCTGCGACCTCTTGAGGTCCATGAAGAGGTACATGTCTTCCGGATTGGAAATTCCGTTGGCATAAAAATCAAATTCCGCAGAGGTGTTATTCCCTGTATTCAAAATGAAGTTTCTCCCTTTCAGATCGTTAATGGTTCCTGAAATTTCTCCTGAGCAGTCAATGAGTTGGTTCATCCCCTGCAGTGAGGGGATTAACCGCGCAAGATCGAGGAAGCTGATTTTTGAATGGGAAAACCGGAAATCGATTTGCATGGATTCGGTGAGCGGTTCTCCCTTTTCCGGGAGTTCAATCCGGAAACGGCTGTCATTAATGTTAGAGCGTTTTGTTTTCAGTTGAATGCCTGAAAACGTCAACTGGTTCCCATCGGCATGGAATGTTGTGTTTAATTTATGGATTTCAAAATCTTTTCCATCGTTCAGGGTGAGCTGGTTGATTTTGAAAAACAGGGAATCTTCGAGGAGGGCAAATCCGGAAATGTTGAATGAAAGATCATTTACAGTGTAGCTTTTAGGGGAGCCGGCATGGAAATCATCATAAGAAAGGTCTGAACCTTCAAAACGGAAAAGGTCACAAAAAAATTGCCAATCTCCGATTTCCCGTTCGGGATTCTTCAGTGAATCGATGAGAAAGGTGTAATTGAACTGGCTGGCAGAGTCGCGTTTAATGTTTATCTGGCTTTCTCCAATGCGAAGGTGGCCAACCGAAAGTTTCTTTTTCCGAAATCTGATGCTGTCGATCCGGGCTTCAATGGTTTCCGAAAAAAACAGGGTGTCGGCTTTCTGGTCTTCAATGATGACATCCTCCAGGATAATGTTTTTAAAAAGCGCAATGTCGACCTTCCCTATCGTAACCCTGGCATTGAGTTTTTCGGAAAGCCTGCCGGTGAGTTTTTGAACCAAAAAAGTCTGTACCCGGCTGCTTTGCAGTGCCCAGTATGCTCCTCCAATCATTCCTGCCAGGAATGCCAGGATGATTAACCCTATTTTCCAGCCTTTTTTAATATTTTTGCGCTTTAATTGAAAATATTAATTATCCAAGAGAACAAAATTAGAAATAGTCCTTGATTTAGGTGTCCCTTCAGGTTGAATAATTCGCTGCCGGGTGGTTTTTTTTCAAGGAGTTCCTTGTTGTATAACGGATGATGAATAAGAATTGATATGGACACGAAAAAAAATAAAGGGATAATCCTTTTAGGCATTGAGTCTTCATGTGACGATACTTCTGCTGCCATTGTTCATGACGGGGTCATTTTATCGAATGTGGTGGCCGGACAAAAAGTGCATGAAGAATATGGAGGGGTTGTTCCTGAACTGGCATCGAGAGCTCATCAACAGAATATTATTCCGGTGGTGGAACTGGCCATCAAAAGAGCCGGTATTCGTAAAAAGGATATTTCTGCAGTTGCCTTTACCCGGGGGCCCGGATTGCTGGGGTCTCTGCTGGTGGGAACTTCTTTTGCCAAAGGATTTTCGCTGGCATCGGGGATACCACTTATTGAAGTGAACCATCTCCTGGGGCATGTGCTGGCTCTTTTTATCCGGGAAAAGGAATCTGCATTTAATCCTCCTGTTTTTCCCTTTTTATGCTTGTTGGTTTCGGGAGGCAATTCCCAGATCATCAAAGTAGATGATTACCTGCGTATGGAAGTGATTGGTCAGACCATCGATGATGCGGCAGGAGAGGCCTTCGATAAATGTGCCAAGGTGATGGGTCTTCCTTATCCCGGAGGACCTCATGTCGACCGTCTGGCCAAAGATGGAAACGCACTCCGTTTTGAATTTTCAAAGCCGCGTATTCCCGGCCTGGATTACAGCTTCAGTGGACTGAAAACCAGTTTTCTTTATTTTTTGAGGGATCAACTTAAAGAAGATGAACATTTTATAGAAGAGAACAAGCACGATTTGTGTGCTTCGCTTCAGCATACCATCATTGAAATCCTCCTTAATAAACTGAAGCGTGCCTCCAAAGAAACCGGGATACGAGAAATTGCCCTTGCAGGAGGCGTATCTGCCAATTCCGGACTGCGTGAAGCGATGAATCGTGAAGCCCGGAAAAAGCGATGGAATTTAACGATACCAAAATTTGAATACACCATGGACAATGCCGGCATGATTGCCATTGCCGGATATTATAAATATCTGAATAATGAATTTACAGGACAGGATGTGATTCCCTTTGCTCGAACGCAATTGTGATGCTTAGGCCGGTTTTTTTGAGTGACCTCTACCAATGACAGATTTTTACAAAAAATTCATAATGAGATATTTGTAAAATAAGCACTCGGGTGTCATTTCGACGACGAAGGAGGAGAAATCTCTTGAAACAGGGAAAGATTTCTCCTTCCGCTGGCTAGCGGATCGAAATGACAGGTAAATTTCATCTGTC
>CAYTDH010000151.1:0-9748 GCA_964436325.1 uncultured Tangfeifania sp. | reverse complement strand
CCTTTGGACGATGATAGGAATATTTCATCTGTCATTCCCTCATTATGCCTAAAAAAATTTTTGGGTGGGAATTCGAAATGGCATCTCAAGGTTGACTTGGCACCAGGGGGTGTAAGAATTTTTTTGGGGAGTGGTCTTTTTAATCCATAAAAATGCGGTTTGCCGAAGTCAGCGTTTCCTGGATTTTTTCCACATCAAAATCTTTAAGGTGTTTTTTTAGATTTTCATTTAACTTTTTTAAAGCACTGATTTGATGTTTTCCGGCAAAAGAATCGAGCTTTTGGGTCAATTCATAAAGGTCCTCGATGATTATCATATCCGTCAACTGGGATATTTCAGGGGCAATCATTTTTTGGAATTCCTCCCTGATTGATGGACCCAGTTCATCAGATTTGTATTTATTGCCAGCGGGATGATGGCTTTCAGCAACAGGCATCACCGTGGACTTTTCTGCAAAAGAGGATGATTTATCAGGGACGGTGATTCCCGGGAAGATCAGCCTAAACTCACTTCCTTTTCCGGGAGTGCTTTCTACTTCAATTTTTCCGTTCATGAGTTCGCACATCCGCTTACTGATAGCCAACCCCAGTCCTGTTCCTCCATATTTTCGGGAATCCTGCCCCGATTGCTGGGAAAAGGAATCAAAAATACGTTCCTTTTCTTTTTCGGGGATTCCAATGCCTGTGTCAGAAACAGCAATTTCCAGGTCGAGACTTCCTTGCCGGCGGTTTGAAACAATAATTTTAATCCTCACCATTCCTTCGCTTGTGAATTTTACCGCATTTCCGATTAAGTTGAGTAATACCTGCCGCAGCCGCATTTCATCAGTCATAATGATTCGGGGCAGACTATCATCTATTTCGGTTATTAATTGGATATTCTTTTGCTGAACAGTATTCTGAAAGATTTGTATGAGTTCATGAATGAGTACTCTCAGATCAGCCGGTCCTGTGCGCATTTCCAATTTTCCTGCTTCTACTTTGGATAAGTCAAGGATATCGTCAATCAGGGAAAGAAGTGAATTCCCGCTTTTGATAATAATTTTGAGGTGGTCTTTTTGGGTTTGGTTGGTGGAATCCTCGAGCATGATTTCACTGAATCCCAGGATCGAATTCATGGGAGTGCGTATTTCATGGCTCATGTTGGCCAGGAATTCCGATTTTGCTTTGCTGGCTTCCTCGGCTTTATTTTTTTCACGGATAAGGTCGAATTCAATGTTTTTTCTGACTGTAATATCCATTGCAAAACCAGTATGCCTGATGATATTTCCTTTTTTGTCTTTCACTGGAAAGGCACGGGCATGAACCCAGCGAATTTCGCCTGATGGTTTTTGAATGCGGTAATCCTCTTTGAATTTCTGGGTTTTTGAATAGTCTTTAAAAGCTTTCAGGACCCTGGCTTTGTCCTCTTCCACAATGGTTTCGAAAAAGGAGTTGGGTTTTTCATACAAACTTTCGCGGCTGCGCCCCCATATGGTTTCATAAGCTTCATTGATGTAAAGCATTTTTCTGTTGTCAGCATCCCGTAACCAAAAAACTTCCAGCATGTTTTCCGTAACATGACTCAGTTTTTCCTCATCTTCCTGTTCTTTTCGCAAAGAGATATTGGTGAGCGACAACCGGATATTTTTGGTCTTTGGCGATGAGTGGAGGGATGTAGGGCCAGACTGGGCAAGGACAAAGGTATTTTCTGTTTTGCCTTTGATCTGGACCTCGATACTTTGGGTTGAAGTGTCTTTCAGAATTCTTTGGAGAAAGAGGTGAAAATCATCCTGATTATCGGGATGGATGAACCGGGTTATTTTTTGACCAATAAGTTCATTTGAAGATGCATCAACAAGCCTTTTAAATGTGTTGTTGATTTCAATCATGCGAAAATCAGGATCAATCAAAATATAGCTTATTGGAGCTTCTAAGAAGAGATCGGAATATTTTTTTTCGGATTCGGCAAGACTGGCCCGGAGGCGCTCCAATTCATTGTTTTGGGAAACCAACTCTTCGTGGTAGATGCTGATTTCTTCCAGCAAATTATCCAGTTTGTTTTTTTTCATTGAGGGCGAACAGGATTTTTGAATCTCAATGGCTTCTTTTATTAATTGTTTTAAATGGGTTGCTTTGGGTGAAGACATATATTTTCTTTTTTGCTCCTGGGTTAACACCCAAAATTAAAAAATTAATTTCTTTGATTATTCAGAAAATGGGTTATAATTTCCAATAGCTTATTTTTGTTAATGGGCTTAGAGATATAATCGTCACAGCCTGCTTCAAGGGCCCTTTCTTTATCGTCGGAAAAAGCGTAAGCTGTTTGTGCAATGACCGGTATTTCCGGATTGAAAGATTTGATTTTCCGGGTTGCTTCCAGCCCGGTCATTTTGGGCATTTTTAAGTCCATTAATATCAGAGAAATGTCAGGAATGGTCTTTACCTTTTCTACCGTATCTTCTCCGGTAAGCGTATGGATAATAGAAAAACCTTCTTTGGATAAAATCGTTTCAAGATACCTGTAACTCATCGGGTCATCTTCAGCCACGAGTATTTTAACTTTGGTTTGGGTTTTTGGGAGGTTGTTGTGCTCTTCCTTATCCTGGCTGTTTTTTTCTTTCATCGGCTGGTGTGGGATAAAAATCCGGAAGGTACTACCTATACCTTCCTCCGATTCAATTTCTACTTTGCCTTCCAGAAGTTCCAGGTATGCTTTTACAATGGACAATCCGAGTCCTGAACCTTCGTGCCCCCGGTTCAGTTTTAAGTTGGCCTGGACAAACCGGTCAAAAATGACTTTCTTGCGGTCCGGGGGAATCCCTGTCCCGGTGTCTCTCACATAGAAAATGATATAGTCTTTTTCCAGGTAATTGCCCAATTCAATGCTTCCTTTTTTGGTGAATTTGATGGCGTTGGTAAGCAAATTCGTAAGTATTCCTGTTAATTTATGTTTGTCGGTTCGAATAATGGATTTTTCCCGGGGGATTCTTTCATTGAGGGAAAAGAGCAGTCCTTTTTTGTCCGTTTCGGGCTTAAAGAAGTTATACAGGTAATGGGTCACCTCATGGATGTTGGTGGGGGATATCCATTTTTCAGACTGTCCGGCTTCAATTTTAGATATTTCAATGATGTCGTTAATGGTATTGAGCAAGCGCTGGCCACTTTGAGTTACCAGTTCAATATACTGGTTTTTTCCCTCCTCATCCAAACCAGGCTCTTTTAACAATTCGAGGAACCCCAGAATTCCATTCATGGGAGTCCGTATCTCATGAGACATGTTCTGTAGAAATGCCGTTTTTAACCGGTCGCTCTCTTCTGCTTTTTCCTTGGCATCAATAAGGGCTTTTTCTGCCTTTAAGGTATCTGTTATGTCCTCATCTGAACCCCGGTAGCCTAAAAGAAATCCGAGGTTGTCTTTTATAGGCATACCATTGGTTTTTACCCAAATAATTTCACCATTCTTTTTCTTAACCGGATTTATAAAGTCATGGAACGTCTTTTTTTCTTTAACGATTTCCATGGTCTCACGAATGTACCCTTCACGTTGCTCTTCGGGATGGAGGTCATAAAATTTCTTTTTATTCACCAGCTCATCTGGTTTGTATCCCCATACTTTTTCTGCCATGGGGCTTACATAGGTGTATGAGCCATCCTTTGCGATTTCCCATATCACCGTTTGACTCAACTCAGCAATCTGACGGAAACGCTGCTCGCTTTTTTGAAGTGCCCTGGCGTTCTTTACCCGTTCGGTAATATTTTTGGCGTAAAAACTGGCTCCTTCAATTTTTTCACCTATAAAAATTGGATTGGCGGTGACCTCAAGGAAAAATTCTTTTTCGCCGGCAATCATCTTCTCTTCAAAATACATGCTCTCACCAGACAAAACTTTTTTGCTCCGTTTTTTCCACTTACTGGCCATTGTTTCCGGAATATGGTCCCCCAATTTTGTTCCTTTCTTAATTGTTACTCCAAAAGCCTGAAGAAAACCTTGAATAAATATTTTGTTTGCATATAAAACCTCCCCCGCTGTGTTTATGGCCCAGATATTTTCAGTCGCGTTTTCGAGGATTGCAGCAAGATTCGCTTCGCTTTTCCTGAGGTTTTGCTTGTAAAAATCGGTATCCTGGAGGTCATCGATGTACCCCATTTTTTTGTTTTTTTTGTGTTCCATAAACCTATTCATTCAAAACCTTCTGTTCAAAACAGGTTCAGACTATATATTTGTTTTCATAAATTTGCGGGTCTGTACCATTCCCTGGTGATTGGAATATTTCAGGATATACATTCCTTCCTTTAGTGACATGGCTGACAAATTGATGGATATTTCGTCTGAGAAGGGTCTGTCGAAGTTTTTCCGGAAGGCAAGTTGGCCTTTATGGTTGAAAATCTCGATTTGGAAGTTTTCATTCAGCCCCGGGGTAAGACGGACCTTTACCTCGTGAACGGCAGGGTTGGGGAAAAGGTTGATTTCAGGACTTTCCAGTGACATTGAATGGTTTGAAACGGTTAAATTTTGTGAATCAACGGGTGCACTCTTTTTCTGGACTTCTTCATTTGCAGGGTAACCAAAAACCACCAGCTCATTTATGGCAGCATAAACGCTTTCGGTCATGCTAAGGCGGATGTAACGGGTTGTGGCCTCGATGTCATGCTCTTTCCATGTTTTGTATTTATCGCAGGTTTCGGTAAAAAGCAGTTCCCAGTTTCCGGGTTCTCCTACCGATATTTCGAGGTTTTTAGCGTTGTGCATGTCATGAAGGCTAATATTGGTAAGATGATAAACTGCCTGAAGATCGATGATCACATGATAAGGTCCATTTTCCATGTTCCAATGGGGTTTCCATGATTCGCTCACAGGGTGTATCTCGTTTTCAGGAGTGCAATCTTGCTCATCCACCAGGAATTCGGGAGAGTAGTAACTGCCTCCTGGTACTTCGTCGGTTATCATTTCGGCTTTAAGGTTGATTTGTTCCGAAATGGGGTCTTCATTTTGAACATCGCTGTTGTTGGGCAGGTTCCCAAAAACCACCATTTCATTCACTGCGGCGTAAACGCTTTCTGTCATGCTTAACCGGATGTACCGGGTGGTGACATCAACAGTATGCTCTTTCCATGCTTTGTATTTGTCACAGTTTTCGGTGAAGAGCAGTTTCCAGTTGCCGGGTTCACCGGTGGATACTTCCAGGTTTTTGGCATTGTGCATATCGTGGAAGGCAATCTCCGAAAGGTGATATTCATTTTTCAGGTCGATGGTTACATGATAAGGGCCATGGTCCATGTTCCAGCGGGGTTTCCACGATTCACTAACGGGATGTTCGTTGTTTCCGGGGGTGAAATCCTGTTCATCAACCAGGTATTGAGGAGAGTGATAACTTCCTCCTTCAACTTCATCGATGATCATGTCGGAGGTTAATACAATCTGACGGGGTTCGGTTGTGTCTTCTTCTTCATTTTCATCACTTGTTTCACCGGCAGAATTCCAGGGACCTCCCGGGGCACCCATGTTTTGGTAAAGGGAGGATACGCCATCGGCAAGAGAATAGTCGTTTTCGGCCGGATTGGTGAACCACAGGCTGTCGACTGGTTGGTTTTGGTTGTTTGTTAAAACAAAATTGCTGTCATTGCCCGAAGCATTCTCATAAAAAAGGATATCGGTATTCCATGTGTTGTTTCTGATTTCAATGGGGTTGATTTCGTTCATGTTTTTGATGACCTTCTCCCCCTTAACATTTCTAAAGAAATTATCAGAAATAAGAACTTGAGCACCGGGTGTGCTGAATTTCCGGTTGTCGATGAATACTCCTTTGCTTTGGCTGATGAAATTGTTGGAATACTCATTGTTGCCCATTCCAAAAGATATGATGGCATTGCTGTGGGCACCAATCATAACATTATTATAGACCCTGGCTACGGTATTGTCACCAATCTGAAGCAGGTTTCCATGGGAATAATCTCCATCGTTACCAGCGTTCAACAGGGTATTATTAAAGATTTCTACATCCTCTGTCATGTTGGCAATTTGAATGGCTTCACGGCCGGTGTTTTTTACAATGTTGTTGTAAATCTTTACATGTTTGAATTCCATGCCAGGGCTTTTGGTCTCCCCCAGGTACATGCCTTCGGTTACATTTTCTATAAAACAGTCATGAATTACCAGGTTGGAAAACACAGGAGCAGGGGATGGGGGATTGCCGCCATAATCTTTTTTGGCCATGATGCCGAAGAAACCATCGTGATTAACGTGGATAAATTCTGCTTCGCAATCGGAGCTTAATCCAGAAAAGGCAAGCCCGCAAGAATTGGCCTTGAGTTCAAAGCCGTATTTAAATTCAGGATGACCTTGTCCGCTGATTTTGATGTGTGAGCATTCATTGAAATCAATAGCTCCCCATGAATCGGTATCATTGATTCGGACAACTCCTCCTTTATTAATGACAACAATTGGATTATTATCATCTCCGTGGATGTTGCAGATTTTTATTGCTTTTGTCCGTTCTGAAGCGATAAAAATGGTGTCTCCTCCTGCCGGAGTATTTTCCCAATAGCTATCGGTTATATACGAAGGACTATTCTCATCGATTAAATAATTTTCGGGGTTTTCACTGGCATCAGATGACCATACTGCTGAAAAGGAAATCAGGATGAACAAAAACAGGGGTAAGAAACAGGATTTTTGAATTGCAGAATCAGGATAAATTTTTTTCATCATAAACACTTTTAAAGTTATTGTTTCTTCTTTTTTAACGCTTTAAAAACAATACCGTAAAAGTAGCTATAGCAAGGGGTTGCAGCATAGAAATCTTATTGAATAGGGGGGTGTGCAATGCTGATTTTGGGGTTAAAAATGCTGATCAATGAGGGTTAAAAAAGCCTGCTTGTTTATAAAGAAAATTATCTCAGGGGGAAAATACTCCTAAGTCAAGTCATTAATTAAGTAAGATGAGATTGTGAGATTTTGAGTATTGAGATTGTGAGATAGGAGCTGTTGTCGTTGTTGACGTTGTTGTCATTGTTGACGTTGTTGTTAGGATTGCGGTTGGCATAGGATTCGCTGCGCTCGGGATAATTGGGCCTTCGGGCGTGAATTTGCCTCGTTGGTAAAAGCACGGCCTTGCTTTTCTCTGCGCGATGACAGGGCCTTCGGGCGGATGATTCCCTAAGGGTGCGAAGCTCCCTTAGGCTGTGTTCAGATTTATTTTTCCCAGTCAATTGCAGCCCGAAAAAATGTGCAGTTGATTCAAGGTGATTATTGCCGTTGGATTTATCCAACGGAGCTGAAAGCCAGAGAAAACCGGCTTTAGCCACATGCTGAATCCCTTTTTTTAACCACAAATTGACCGAAGGATTCACAAAGGTTGCACAAAGAGTGGAGTGTGCCATTTTTTACTTCCAGTTAAAGGAGAAATTAAAAACTGTTATTGGCAGTGTTTACCCCAAATTTTTTGGGTGGGCACTTGAAAGGCCATCTCAAGGTGGACTAATAACTAGGAGTCGCTCCCCCTTTTTGCTCTTTCCCAATTTACGGTTTGGCTTCCTCTTAGGTACCTCCGGAATCCCAGAAAAACTGAAAGGTTCATCATGAAAAAATAGTAGGGAATAAAGAGAACTTTTATTTTTATTTTGCGGTTTTCGAAAAACCAGCCGAGCAGGGCCGCTGCATAAAACAGAACCTGACCTGCAAAAAGCCAATCATAAACCGGATTTGCTCCGGACTGGAGGGCCATGATCAGGTTGACGGGAATGATGAGCAGTAACAGAAGGGGAGTGAGGGTCCATCGTAATACCCTGTGGGAGATGTATTGGAACGATAAAACGCCGTAGCGGAATACATTCAATAGTTTCCGGAGCCGGATTACTGACTGGATGCCCCCGGCTGAAATGCGGATTTTGCGTTTCTGTTCCTCTTTTACATTGGCCGAAGCATTTTCAATGGCATAGGCATTGGGATTGTATTGAATGGTAAACCCCTTCATGGCAATGCGTAGTGAAATGATAAAGTCATCGAGCAGGGTGTCCTTTTCCACATCCTGCCAGAGTTCGGTGCGAATGGCAAAAAGTTCACCGGCGGCTCCCACCACGGAGTACAATTCAGCATCCCATTTTTTGAGGGTGGATTCATATTTCCAGTAGAACCCTTCTCCTGCCACGGCCGTATCGGATTCTTTGCTGCGAATCCGTTTTTCACCCGATACACATCCTACTTTGGGGTCTTCAAAAAGCCGGACGATTTCACGGATGGAATCTTTACCGAGGGTGGTGTTCCCATCGGAAAAAATGACAATAGGTGTTTTTACGAACTGCATTCCCCGGTTCATGGCCCCGATTTTTCCTCCCCGGTTATTCTCGTGATGCACCTCCACGCCTTCGTATTTTTTTAAAAGTTCAGGGGTTCCGTCATCCGATCCATCGGTGATCCACAGTTGTTTTACCTTTTCGCGGGGATAATTCAGGCTGAAAGCGTTTTTTACTTTTTCATCCACGTAGTCTTTTTCGTTGTAGGCAGCGACAAAAAGGGTGACTTCGGGTTCGTAATCCGGGTTCTCTTCGTTTTTTTTGTTCCATCCCAGTGCCCTTCGGATTCGTATAATGAGATAAAGGAGGATACCATAGCCCACGTAGGTGTAGAAGATGATGAAAAGGGATAGCCAAAGGATAAGTTCTAATGTTTTCATGGATTCTGCTTTTTTAGGATTTAAAAGGTTTTTTTGAAGTTTTTTTAGTGTAAGATCTTCCAAGGAACAGCAGACGCGTTATACCAAATCTGTTTAATAAAGGTTCAATGAGTATTGGTAAAAACAGCCCTAATGCGAGTGAGGTCATAAACACAGCTGAAGTGTTGAAAATTCCAAGCTTGTGCAAGAAAATCCTGCCTCCGGATGTGCCAAAAGAATGAAACAAGTAAATGGTATAGGCGAAATTTCCCATCCATGCCATGCTATCCAGTTTAAAATGGATGCGCAGGAAAATGATGGTTCCCACCACTCCAATGATCAATCCTAAACCACTGCTGGCTGAAAGTTCAAGGTTAATGATTTTGTACCAAACCAATTGTTGTATGGTTAATGCGGCAAAAAGGATTACAGAAAGCGTCCAAATCAAATGTTTATTTGAAAAAACCGAATTGAATCGTTTTATTCCGACCCCGATAATGAAAAAGGGAAGAAGATAGATTCCGCCTTTGAATCCGAAGTAGTTGGGGAAAGTCTCCGGGATAAACTTATCACGGGCGAAAAGCAACAGGATAGAAATAAAAAAGATTATCAACCAATGACTAAACCGCTCTGCCAGCTTTTGTGAGTCAACAACTGCGATAACCAAAAATACAATGAACAATGCCTGTAAATACCAGTAAAAAGTATAAGGGAAAACAAGTATTCTCCAAATTTCGGTAATCGGATAAGAAAAATTGGTACCGGGAACCAGGCTTTGAATGATGTAATAACTGCCTCCAACAAAAATTAACGGAAGGATAATTCTTCTGATTTTTTTGAATGTAAAAAGGGACACATTACCGGGAGCAACGGGGTGGAGAGCATATACCCATCCTGAGATTACGGTAAATAACGGCATCCTGAGGTATTGAAATGTAAAATACAAATGCCGTAAGAATGAATCATCCGCGACGCGCATTCCGCCGTCTGATTTAGATCCGATAACGTGCCCCATCACCACTAAAATTATAGCAATCCCCCTGAGGGTTTCGATGGAGAGATCTTTGCTTCTGTCGATTGTCATTTTTGGAATAGATGTATGAAAACTTTTTTTTA
>CAYTDH010000150.1:5961-9792 GCA_964436325.1 uncultured Tangfeifania sp. | reverse complement strand
CCGGCAGTCAC
This sequence comes from uncultured Tangfeifania sp., assembly GCA_964436325.1. GTDB lineage: Bacteria > Bacteroidota > Bacteroidia > Bacteroidales > Prolixibacteraceae > Tangfeifania. The sequence goes on along the minus strand of CAYTDH010000150.1, from coordinate 9,781 downwards.
CGATGCGGTATTCGTGCCATCGTAGACTTTGGATGCCGTTAACGCTGGATCGCCAATGGTCAGCGGTTTGGCCGTGATTTCTCCTGTGGTGAACTCGTCATCGGCCGGGGCGCTGTAGTTGGATGCACCGGCACCTGAGAGCGTATACGAAACCGTGATGGTTTTGCCATTGCCCACACCGGCATTATCGTAAGAGGCAGATGCGGTCACATCCACATCATCTCCGCTTTCTACTCCTGAAAGGGCGCCGGCAGTTACTGACGCTGCATCCGTGCCATCGTAAACTTTAGATGCCGTTAACGCAGGATCGCCAATGGTCAGCGGTTTGGCCGTGATTGTAGCTGTGGCTGATGGCGCTCCTTCAAGGGATAAGCTATAATTATCTGAATCATTTCCACTCAACGTGGATCCAGTGAGCAGAACCGTTTTATCTTCTCCCGCCTCTTCATCTTCAAATGCAGCTACTGCAGTTAATGAAAGATCATCTCCCGGAGCCATACCAATCAGGTTCAGCGTAATATTGTTAATCAATGCATCGGTGGTGGCATCATATACCTTGTCAATCGCGTTAAAGCTTCCTCCAATGGTCAGCGATTTGACGCTGATTTCACCTGTGGTGACCTCGTCATCGGCCGGGGCGCTGTAGTTGGATGCACCGGCACCTGTGAGCGTGTACGAAACCGTGATGGTTTTGCCACTGCCCACATCGGCATTATCGTAAGAGGCCGTAGCGGTCACATCCACATCATCGCCGGGTTCTACCCCTGAAAGGGCACCGGCAGTCACCGATGCTGCATCCGTGCCATCGTAGACCTTCGAGGTGGTTAACACCGGTTCGCCTATGGTCAGCGGTTTGGCCGTGATTTCACCCGTGGTGAACTCATCATCGGCCGGGGCGCTGTAGTTGGACGCACCAGCACCTGAGAGCGTGTAGGCAACCGTAATGGTCTTGCCCGTGCCTGCATTGGCGTCATCGTAAATCGCCACCGTGCTTACCGAGACATCATCTCCGGTTTCTACTCCTGAAAGAGCACCCCCGGTCACCGTAGCGGTATTCGTGCCATCGTAAATTTTGGTTGTTGTTACATCTGGTTCGCTAATGGTCAGCGATTTGGCGGTGATTTCTCCCGTGGTGACCACGTCATCGGCCGGAGCACTGTAGTTCGAGGCATCCGCTCCTGTAAGCGTGTAGGCAACCGTAATGGTCTTGCCCGTGCCTGCGCTGGCGTCATCGTAAGTCGCCACTGCGGTCACCGAGACATCATCTCCGCTATCAACACCCGAGAGTACACCCCCGGTCACCACACCACTGGTTGTTCCGTCATACTCTTTGGTGGTCGTTACCACCGGTTCACTAATGGTCAGGGTCTTGGCCGTAATGTTGCCCGCAAGACCTGTGGGTTGGGCAAGCATATAATTTCCGGCATCCTCACCACTGATGAACATGTTGGTTGTAACCGCAATCTGCTCACCAACGCCAGATTGGGCAAATGTTCCTGTATTTCCGTCAATAAGGATTACCTGATCCGGATCTACCACACCATTTAACGTTGCACCGCTAATTGAGGCCTGAACGGTTCCGTCATAAGATTTAGACTGAACAGAGGCATTAACAACGGTAAGCGTTTTAGGATTAACAGTGAGAGTTCCACTTTCAAATGTAATGGCATAATTGTCCGAAGTCAGCCCTTGCGGAATAATGGTATAATCACCGGCATCGGTCGCACCCTGGGAAGATCCGGAATAACCAGGGGTTCCTGTTAAAACAGCTTCGTCATCACTTCCCACAAAGCCATCATAAGAAACACCGTTTCCACCAGTATATGCATTCCCATCGTAAGTTTTACTGTCATCATTGGCTGTTATTGTCAGTGCCGCCTGGGTAATTTCAAAATCGAAGGGTTCAGAAACGGCCCCATTGTAATTGCCCTCGGCAGCAACAGATGCGACAACCTGATAAGTACCTGCATTTGTGGGTGGATTACTGCTTTCGGCATAACTCGACGTTCCTGTGCCTGAATAGGAATAAGTAACTTCTCCGGAAGAACCTTCTTTTTGAACAGCTGAGGGACCTTGCGATGAACCGTTGTAAATAAATTGATCACTACCCGTAACAGCAATGGAACTGGAGATGGGTATGATATCGGCCGTTGCTGTCCCGGTGGTTTCTTCAAGCAGGTATTGATCTGCATCGGAACCGGTCAACGAGATACCGGAAACGGTGACTGTTTTCCCAGCTTCTACATTTGCATCGCCAAAGTGAGCAGAAGCAAATGACAAACCAACATCATCACCAGAAACAAAATCCCCCGAAAGGGTTACGGTTGCATCGGTCATTCCGTCGTATTCTTTATTCTCTGCAGCAATGGTAACCGTCACCGGAGCCTTGGAGATGACTCTGTTGGCATCCGTTTTCCAATGTGCAGTATCACTTTCCAACTGGTAGTTATCCTTATCCGCACCACCTGAGATGGTCACTTGCTTATACACAACAATTTTATTCTCACCAACATCAGGATTTTCAAATTCAGCAGAACGCTGAAAGGCCAGGTTATCGCCGGAAACCCGATCATCGATAAATCCTAGACCAGTAGCTTCCACAGTACCATCATACACCTTATTGTCGGCAGCAAAGTTGCTGAGGTGCAGCGTACGCTTGTCTACCGTAATGGTAGCCGTATCATAAGTTACGTCATAGTTGGATAACAAGAATCCGCCACTCCCCGTTTCGCTTCCGGAGGTAATAGAGATGGTGTATTCCCCCACATCAGCGGTACGCGTTTCACCATTGCTTGTTAAGGTAACCCCATCGATCTGCTCACCAGCAGCAAGACCTTCACCCTCGGTTGTGCTTACCATGAATGCAGTGGTTCCATGGGTCCAGTAATTCTCTCCACTCCCCCATTCAGGTCCGAAGCCATATGTTTTGGTTGTATCGGAAGGAATGAGCGTAATGGAACGTTGGGTAATGTCAGCGGTTGTGGTATTCACCGAGGTCAGATTATAGTTCCCCGATTCATCTCCTGATAGGGTCATGCCCGTGGCAGTAACTGTTTTCCCGTTCCCAACATGCCTGTCGTCAAAACTTGCAGTGCCTCCGGTTAATGTAACATCTGCCTCATCATCCGAAACAACACCTTCCAATGACTGAGTCAGAATGGTTGCATCGGTATCCCCATCATAAACTTTGTTATCGGCGGTAAAGTTTCCGGTAATATCCTTTTTGGAAATCGATGACGTTGCATTTTCAATATAAGTAATGCTATAATTATTTCCGCTGTTGCCGTCATCGATTACGGTAGAACTGGGAGTAACCGTTTTGTTCTCACCTACATTCTTATCGTCGTATGTTTGAATTCCGGCATTTGTTACAGCATCACCAGTTTGAAGTGGGTCTACCGTAGGTATTTCATCACTTGAAGTATTCCCATCATAAATTTTAGTATCCGCATTGGCTGTTACATTAATTTCACGAACGCTGATATCAGCAGTGGTTGTATTTACCGAACTCAAAGCATAGTTACCAGCACCTTCTCCATCAATGGTTGCACCAGATAATGTAACTGTTTTGTCAGTTCCAACGTGCCTGGTATCAAAAGCCCCGGAACCACCTGTTAGCTCCACTAAGTTTTCTTCGCCACTAACAACATTCGTCAAGGTTTTTGACAAAACAGTTGCATCTGTAGTTCCGTCGTAAACCTTATCCTCAGCGGTAAACGAACCCGTAAGCTGGCGTTTATTGATTACCCCGCTGACATCATCAACATAGGTAATGGCATAATTATCTCCGTTATTCCCGTCGGAGATGACCACTCCCGAG
>CAYTDH010000150.1:0-5861 GCA_964436325.1 uncultured Tangfeifania sp. | reverse complement strand
CGGAAGCATCATAGGTCTTGTCAGCGGCAACAACATTGCTGATAGTCAGCGGATATTCTTCAATCGTCAAATCGCCTTCCACATATTCAATATCATAATCATTGATATTGTTTTCACCCACATCCGCATTGGAAAGTTCAATGGCATCGTAATATGTACCCACATGATCATCGGCATCACCGCCTGAAGAATAGGTCAGGTCAACCGAAACAAAATCACCCGACACATCGGGATAAACAGTTTGACCACTAACATCAGTATAAGATGCAGTTGTTATCGTATAGTAATTGGTATTGGAAGTAGAGCCTTCTGCCAGTGGGGATCCGTAAATCTTAGTGGAATCGGTGGCAGTAATGGTGACATCGTACTGCACCTGAACATTAGGCTGAGCGCCAAACACATTCGGATTTTCCTGATCGACAGCAGTAAGCCACCAGCGACCCACCTGATCGAATTGAACAGCATTGTTAAATGTCTTAACACCATAGTCACCTGACTGGAAGGAATAGTCTTCAGGGTTTTGGGCATTCACGTCTGTGTTTGAAAAAGTGATCCTGCCTGTGTAGTCATATTTTGTGTTGGCAAATGTATCGCGGGCAGTAACGGTAACCGACTGAGATTGACCAATCAGATGGGGGTCATTCATTCCCTCTACCAGAAAGTCGTAAACGGCAGCAGGGGTAATCTTAATCTCATCACTGTCGTCCAGAATCCCAGTATTTCCATTTGCTGGCGAAGCGTCGGAAACGGTGATGGTCCAACTGCCTCCGGAAATTGTTTCGCCCTCACTTCCATAGTAAGAAATTTTCTCATCGTAATACCAGAAATCGGCCGAAGAATTGCCATCGGCAATGGCGATCGTTGAAACTTCACTGCCCTGGTCTGAGGCATTGAAGAAAGACGCCGCATCGCCATCGGAACTGGAAGAGAGGTAAACCGTAAGTGAACCATCATCCACAAGGTTATCGTAAGCATCGTAGCGGGTTACGGTATATTTTGAACGGCTGCCGGCAGTGGTATCGGGAGGAGCACTCAGCGATAAATAGTCGGCCACGCTGTGGTCCACCACAATATTATCTGATGTTACGGACAACTTGGTATTGTCTGGCAGCGTATGCTCAAAAACCAGTTGAATGGTTTCCATCGTTTCATAATAGAGACCGGAAAAGCTCACCAAGCCATCGTTTCCGGTAGACAAAGAGGTGGTTCCCAGAAGGGAACTGGTTGCAGATAAGTTTTCAGAAACAGTAATCGTAGCATCAGAAGAGATGGTATTTCCCCATTCATCGGTAAGTGCTACCACCGGCTGCGTGGCAAAGGACTCACCGGCAATTGCAGTAGATGAAGGTTGTTGTGTTACAGTTAATTGATTGGCATCCGCCTCACTAACAACCACCTGCAACTTATTGTTTCCTGCATTCACACTGCCATCGGAAGCAGTAATGTTTGCGGTTTCGGCCTTGTAGAGAACCATAGCTGCCTGGGCTTCACCATCGGTGAACGTTACAGTGGTAGAAGTTCCAAAATCAATTTTTGTTCCGGTTTTATCTTCAATAACCGGATTGTTTGATTCGGGAGAAGGATTTGCTCCTGCGAATGTAAGATTTTTATCTCCTGAATAGTTGGCTGCCAGGTTGTCAAATTCATCATACGCTTTTATGGTCAATGTCTGACTTTCGCCAGCCGTTTGCACACCTGTTCCGGTAATTGCCAGATAATTGGCATCAGCAGCCTCAACAGTAAATTCATCTGAAGTGGCTTTGGTTAAACCGGTGGATGAAAAATCAAGGGTAATATTTTCGGCAATGGTGTAATACAGGCCATTGAATGTCACACTACCATTGCTGGCCGTAGAACTAAGACTGCTTTCGGACTGCAAGACACCTGTACCGCTGGATAAGGATGCCGTCACGGTGGTACTGTTATCGCCGGTGACCGTATTTCCGAACTGGTCCTGAATCAAAATAACCGGCTGCGCAACAAAAGCTTCACCAGCAGTGGCATTGCCATTGGATGAAGGTTGCGTCTGTAGGGCCAGCTGCGTTGCAACACCTGGTAACACCTCAACCTCGGCATTATCGCTAATGGCCCCGTCAATGTCCCCATTATTGGAAAAAGAGCCGGAAATGGTTGCAGTACCGGTTCCGTCCTCGTCCAGCTTAAAGGTGGCGGTATATTCACCAGAGCTCGTGTAAGAAGCCTCGATTCCCGATGCGCCATTGCTCATTCCATTATCAATAATCCCTATGGGAGAAACCGATAGGTTTACTGTTCCTTTGTCGGTCGTTATATTATTTCCAAACTGGTCTTTCAGTTGAATCCGTACCGTAGTATTTTCATCGGCAGAGATTTGATTCTCATCAACCGTAATTTCAATCTGAGCGAGGGCAGGTTCTCCTTCGGTAATGATTACAGTGGCTTGATCCGTGATGTCTCCATCAACTGACGATGCTGAAGCATCTCCGGTAAATGAACCCGTTATCGTAGCCGTACCTGTTCCATCTGAGCCACCGCTAAGCGTGGCCGTATAGGTACCGTCGGCATTGTCGGTCACTGCACTTAATGAACCAAGGGTAGTGGATAAATAGGCATTCCCACGGCTACTGGAAATATCATTGCCAAATTGATCTTTCAACTGAACAGTAACTGTTGACGTTTCATCGGTAGTCATTGTATTGGGGCTAACGGTGATTTCGATATGAGCCAAACTGGGAATACCATCCTGAATGGTCACAGAAGTGGTTCCCACCTCGCCATTCACCTGTGTTGCATCACTGCTAAAGCTAGCTGTAATATTTACGGTTCCTGCGCCCTGGTCATTGCCCGATAAAGTTGCCTGGTACAATCCGGCACTCTGATACGTTACACTCCCCAGTGTGCCGGGTTCTCCGTTGCCTTTCCCAAGGGTTACGGTTCCCTCATTATTATCGATGTTATTGCCATATTGATCTTTAAGCTGCACCGAAACGGTAGATGTTTCATCGGTGGTAATAGGATTGGGGCTGGCAGAAACAGTGGACTGGATAAGGTCAGCCGGACCAGGAGTCAATGAGATGTCATAATATGTACCCCCCTCACTGGTTTTAAAGTCACTGCCATTTAATTGGGCACTGATATAATTGTCTGCAGAAACATCGGTTACAGGAACTTTGGTGGTATATTGCTGATTGTCTTCATCATAGGATACCGTGTAACTGCCGCCCCCATCGAGCTGCACTACAATGTCGTTGGCATCGCTGGTTCGCAGGTTCCCGTATTCATCTTTTGGAACGAGGGTAACGGTGACTGAATCGCCGGCTTCTTTGGTGGTAGCATCAACAGAAAAAGAGGACTGGTCGGGATCAAATGGCCCGGGAGCCACCTCTATACCAAGCTGATAATCCTGAATTAACGGGGATTCAGAATCGGCGGCCCGAACCCAGAAAATACCAGAGCTGGTGATGGTCACCCCATCGGTAAAGACAATAGAACCATTGTCATTTGAGCTGAAAGCAATCAAGCCTTCAGGAAAACTAACCACTGAATCGCGGGAAGACTTGAACCGGATGCTGCCGGTATAATCGGTTTTCACATTGCCGTACTCATCCAATGCTGATACTGTAATATCGAAAGGTACGCCAGCTTGCTGGCTGGTGCCGGCCACAACAGAGAACGCAGCCAACTCAGCGGGGATAACGTCAATATCTGCATAATCGGCATTGAGCACGCCTCCGGAAACACTGGCTTCTATCTGAAATGATCCAGACTCTTCAATGGTTAACCCGGTAAAGATAGCCTCTCCCTGCGTGGCTTCCATTTTTGTTATACCCGAAATGGCAACTCCTTCGCTAACCAGGTAAATGGTATCATTGAAAGTGGTTACCCGGTTTCCATTGTTATCGCGTACTTCCACGATGGCAGTAAATGAAGAACCGGCACCTGCGGTTCCGGGAATAGAATCAAAACTCAATTCAATGGGATCAGCAACCGTAACGGTGGTGGATGACTGTCCGGTATTGCCGCTGGCATCCTCAGCCGTTAGTGTTACGGTTGTAACGCCAATATCGGTGGTGGAAAAATTCTCCTGACTTAACGTCCAGGTTTCTACACCACAATTGTCGGAGGAGGTCCCATCTTCAATCTCATCATAGGTCAACGTGTAGGAATCGCTGGAAGGATCGAGCCAAATGGTATAATCAGCCAGTGTGTTTACCTCGGGTGCCAAATTATCTTCAACGGTAGAGGAAACGGTAGCTGTGCTTGTATTCCCTGAAACATCGGTAACCGTATATTGCACCAACACATTTTCACTCAGGTTGGAACAGTCCACGGTATCGTTGACCAGTTCAATGGTAGGTTCGGGGTCCCAGGCATCTGAAACAGAAGCCAGGATATCATCGGATGTAAAGATGTAACGCCCATTGCTGTCCAGTTCAACCGTAACATTGCTATTCGTTGTGACAACGGGCAATGTATTTTCGCTGATGGACTGCGTTTGGGTAATATCATTCTCCCCGTCACTATAAGTCCAGTCAAGCTCTTCACCGCTGCCCAACAAAGAGGTATTAAAAGTGATATTTTGCAGCACAGAATCAACCAGTAATGAAGTTGGAATTACTTCGGTTCCCTGGAAGGTGAGGGAAAAAGTTCCCCCATTGTTGGAATAGACTGCTAAAACTTCACCTCCATAAATCAGGGTATCGGCATCAGCGGTATTGTTTGCAATTACACTAAACCGGGTATCTCCGGCATCGGGGTCAGCCACTGCAAAATCATCATCGGGCTCAGCACCCCCCGTTCGTTTAATGGTAAGTGAAGCGCCGTTGTAATTTCCCTTGCCATTGTTCAATGAACTCATTTCAGCATCGCTGATTTTTACATCACTGTCTAATATTGCAGGACCTGCTGTATCAAAGACAACAGCACTCAAATCGGTAAAGGCAGGTGCATTGGCGTTGACCGGAACAGGGTCGACATAAAACAGATAGTCGGTGGAAATGCCATCCACACCAACCCCGGTCACCTCTACCGGATTATTCCCGGAACCGGTGACCAATGTTGTTCCGGTACCAGACCCTCCGGTGGTGTTGCGCACAGGATATCCCCCTACACTATTGTCATCGTAATAAAAATACCAGGTTTGCCCGGGTTGCAATCCGGAAGGAGTAATTTTCAGGGTGGCATTATTTGCTTCATCGTAAGTCACAATGCTGTAGTCATGATTTACACCCAACTTATCGCTGGTCCCATCAAGTTCAATATCGGAGGAATCAAGATTCCGGAATTCATTCCGGATATTTCCTTCGTTGGTTTCGTCATAAGTTGCCAAGATATCGGGACCAATATTGCCATGAACATCTTTATAGGTTGTACCGCCAACGGTTACTTCAACGGTAACACCGGCTTTATTAACCCCCGGTTCGGCCGCACCAAAATCGGTGGCCGACGCATTGCCGTCGGCGTCCACTGCCGAAATCTGGTAATGATAGATGGTTCCGTTGGTTACATCTGTATCGGTGTAGTTCTCGCCATTCCCACTATGGCTAACGGTAGCCACGAGATTCCCGCTACCCGGGGTAAAATCAAAAGTACTGGAGCGATAGATTTTATAGGAAGCAATATCGGTTTCGGCATTGGATGACCAGCTTAGTTCCACTTGTTCATTGGCACCCGTTGCTGTAAAACCGGCAACACCAGCAGGCTTTCCTGAAGGTAGCGGGAGGCCTTGAAGAACGGGGAAGCTCCCCGGAACATCGGTATCGGAGGGCGCATTTTGCCAAATGGTACTGAAATCAAAAGCGCTCATGGTGGCCGATGCATTACTTCCCTGAACCTCACTCAGCGTATGAGAAACAAAAGGACGGTCAACATCACTGACAATG
>CAYTDH010000149.1:0-9836 GCA_964436325.1 uncultured Tangfeifania sp. | reverse complement strand
CTCCGCATTATGCTCAAAATTTTTTTTTTGAGTGACCTCTCGCAAAGACGCAAAGACGCAAAGAAAAAATATGTAATTACGAATTACGAATTGATTGGTGCGGTTGTTACAAGCTTTTTCTTTTTGCCTTCAGGGCAGGCATGCCTGTCCGCTAACAGCGGAACGCTTTGCCCGTGAAGAGGCTATTGTGACAGATATGTAATTCTCTTATTATGCTCAAAAAAGATTTGGGTGGACACCCAAAATGATATTGTTTAACTTTATAGTTTTATTGCATGAAATTTGAAAATCCACTGATTCACGGAAGGCTTATTAAGCGTTACAAACGTTTTCTTGCCGATGTGGAGCTCGACGACGGAACGGAGGTGGTTGCCCATTGCACCAACTCCGGCTCCATGAAAAGCTGCCTGGAAAACGGTGCGGAAGTTTACCTTTCTCCTGTAAATGATCCCCGGCGTAAAACCAGGTTTACCTGGGAGATGATTAAGATTAACGGCGATTGGGTAGGAATCAACACGGGAAATCCCAACAAGCTTGTCTATGAGGCGTTCCTGAACGGGAATATCCCTGAGCTCAGCGGATACACGGTAGTGAAGCGTGAAGTGAAGTTCGGGGATTCACGGTTCGATGTTTATGCAGAAAAGGAGGAAGAGCAGTGTTTTGCAGAGGTGAAAAATGTGACTCTGAAAGAAGGGAAATATGCTTTGTTTCCAGATGCGGTTACGCTGCGGGGACAAAAGCACCTGAAGACACTTATGGAGGTGAAAAAAGCAGGGTTGCGGGCCATTATGCTTTATATTGTCCAACGAAGCGATACCGATGTTTTTGCCCCTGCTGAGTCCATCGATCCGGCTTATGCTGCCGTGCTGAGGGAAGCTTATGATGCGGGTGTGGAGGTGATTGCCTTGCAGGCTGTCGTGTCGCCTCAGGGCATTGAATTGAGGAGGAAGCTTCCGGTGGAATTGGAATAGGGAAAATTGTCAAATTGAAGAATTATCCACAGATGGACACAGAATTCAAGGAATTATCCACAGATGGACACAGATTCAAGGAATTATCCACAGATGGACACAGATTGAAGAATTATCCACAGATGGACACAGAATTCAAGGAATTATCCACAGATGGACACAGATGAGTCGCAGATGGACACAGATGGATTTGCCTTACGGCAAATGGGATAGAACACGAAGGCACGAAGGCGCGAAGAAGGTCAGAATGTTTCTTTTTTGGGTTTATTGGTTTCATTTTGAAGGGGTAATTTCTTCTTAGCGTCTTTCTGTCTTAGCGGTTTTATGCTCACCGCGAAGGTATGAAGGCACAGATGGATTTGCCTGGTGGCAAATGGATGTATGGTCATAGGTTTAAAGGGTTATCCAGAGATGGATTTTTTTCCAGCGATTCCCGAAAAAGCAATTATTCTTCGGGAAGGGGTTCAATTCTTCCATAATACGAAATGGCCTGTCTATTGACGCTGATAAGGTTCAGGGTGGTATAACCCAGTTCTGAAACATGAAGGGAAAAATTCAGGTTATCCATGCGGTTTTTTACTTCAAAAGTGATGAGATATCCATCATCTTCCTGCTCCATTTTATAGTTTTCAAGCGGTTGAGTGAAATCGAAGGCGGATTTTCTTGCTCCGTAATCTACATTGTAAGCCACTCCGTAGAAAGGGAGGTATGAAATTACGGTGTCGGATTCCACCTGAATATCATAGGAATAATTCAGGTAGATACTGCCACCTCCCATGGGCATGGCATGGGTTGCTGCAAAAACAAATGTGGTGTCTGTCAGCAGCTGTTTAATTTCCTGCCGTTTTTGTTCCTGCCGTTCTTCCCTGAGCTCTTTCCGGCTTTTTTTCTCGTTTTGAGCGTTTGCTGTGATCGATAAGACTACAATCAGAAAAAAGGAGAGAAAAAATATTTTTTTCATGATATGAGATTTTTTTATTGTTTCAATAAAACTAAATTCGCTTTCCGGAACTAAAGAGGAAAATACAAAAACTGTTCCAGCCCGTTTTTACGAGAGAAAACAAAATGAGTTATGCCTGAAAAATATGTTGGAGCCCATGTAAGTGCCGCAGGTGGTGTAGAAAATGCTCCGGTGAATGCTGCCAAAATCGGGGCTACGGCTTTTGGATTATTCACCAAAAACCAGCGGCAATGGAAAGCCCGGCCTTTAACCGATGAGAATATTCATTTATTCAAAAAGAACTGCGAAAAGTATGGCTATGAGCCCCATCAGATTTTGCCCCATGACAGTTATCTGATCAACCTTGGACATCCTGATAGTACCGCATTGGAGAAATCGCGGATTGCTTTTCTGGATGAGATGAAGCGCTGTGAACAATTGGGACTTGACCGTTTGAATTTTCACCCGGGGAGTCATTTGGGGAAGGTAACAGAGGAGGAGTGTCTGGCCACTATCGCAGCTTCTATTAACCTGGCCCTGGAAGAGACAAGCGGAGTAACTGCTGTCATTGAGAATACTGCTGGTCAGGGAACCAATCTGGGTTTTTCTTTCTATCAAATAAAGCAGATTATCGACCGGGTTATTGATCAGGAGCGGGTTGGAGTATGCATCGACACGTGTCACGCCTATTCTGCGGGATATGATATTAAAACCCAGGAGGGGTTTCTGTCGGTTTTTAGCGAATTTGAGGAGGTAATAGGTTTCACGTACTTAAAGGGAATGCACCTCAATGACTCCAAAAAAGAGCTTGGGTCGCGGGTGGACCGACATCACAGTCTGGGGGAAGGCACACTGGGGCTCGATGTTTTCAAATTCATTATGACGGACAACCGTTTTAACGGCATTCCCCTTATTTTGGAAACTCCCAATGATGTTTTGTGGCCTGAAGAAATTGAACTTTTGAAAAAAATGGGGCAATGAGCGAAATCGTTTATTTAAATGGGGAATTTTTACCCCGGAGTGAAGCCATGATTTCCCCCGATGACCGGGGATTTATTTTTGGCGATGGTGTTTATGAAGTCATTAAATACTATAACGGAACGCCTTTTTGTTTTGAGGAACATATGGACAGGCTAAGGAGGAGCCTGAAAGAAATATCGATAGATTATCCGGAAAGGGCTATGCTCAAAAAAATTTTCAGCCGGTTAATGTCTGAAAATCATTTGATGAACGTTCATGCCGGTCTTTACCTGCAGATAACACGTGGGGTTAATCCGCGAGTTCATTACTTTCCCGAAAGGATAATACCTACGGTTTATGTTTTTACTTTTCCATTGCCTTCCTTTACGGAAAGCCTGGAGAAAGGGATTAAGGTGATTACGCATTCCGATATCCGCTGGTTGCGATGCGATATAAAATCGACTGCCTTATTGCCCAATACCATGTTGTTTAATCAGGCTGTGGAACAAGGGGCAGGGGAGTGTATTCTCATCAGAGATGGTTTGGTCACTGAAGCAACCCATTCCAGTGTTTTTGGCGTTAAAGAGGGTAAGGTTATCACCCATCCGCTTTCTCCTTTTATCCTTCCGGGAATTACGCGACAGGTAATGCTCGAACTTTGTTCCCGGCATGCGATTCCTTATGAGGAACGCCCTGTTCTTGCCGATGAATTATTTCATCTTGATGAACTCTTCATTACGGGCACGGGCAGTGAGGTCACTCCGGTGGTTGAGGTTGACGGGAAAAAGGTTGGAGCAGGACAAAAAAAACCGGGTGAAATCACCCGGTTCCTGCAATCAAAATTTTTTGAGATGGTTCCCTGAATTCTACATGTTCTTAATTTCGGTAACCAGTTTGGTGATGGAACTTTTGGCGTCACCAAACAGCATTCGTGTTTTGTCATTAAAGAACAATTCATTTTCAATGCCGGCGTATCCTTTACCCATTCCTCTTTTCATGATGATAATGTTTTTAGCCAGATGGGCATCGATGATGGGCATTCCGTAAATGGGGCTTGAGGGATCATTATAAGCCGCGGGGTTCACCACATCGTTGGCTCCAACCACTATTGCCACATCTACATTGGGCATATCGGGATTAATGTCATCCATCTCAACCAGTTTTTCGTAAGGAACATCTGCTTCGGCAAGCAAGACATTCATGTGGCCGGGCATTCTTCCCGCTACCGGATGGATGGCATACTTTACTTCAACACCCTTACCTTCGAGAAGCTCATCCAGTTCGTGGGCAATATGCTGTGCCTGTGCTACGGCGAGGCCGTAACCGGGAATCACCACAATTTTTTGGGAATAGCTCAGCAAGACAGATGCATCACTAAGGGTAATTTCTTTGATATTTCCCTGTTCGCGATCGGCTGCTGCACCGCCGCCGCCAAATGCACCGATGATTACGTTAATCAGCGAACGGTTCATTGCTTTGCACATCAGAAGTGTCAGAATCATTCCTGCTGCCCCCACAAAAATACCACCCAGAATCATTGCCTGGTTGTTGTAAATAAAACCGGCCATGGCTGCTGCAATACCGGTAAATGAGTTCAACAGTGAAATCACAACCGGCATATCGGCACCACCAATGGGCATCACAAACATAACACCGTAAACAAGCGAGATGGCCGTTAATGCATAAATGGCCCAAAGCATTTCAGCAGGCGGATTGGGTGAAACAATAATGAAAATACCTAACGCAATTGTCACCACCAATAGAACCAGGTTAATATAGGTCATAAATGGCTTCATAATATCGCCCACACGACCGTCGAGTTTTCCGAAAGCAATTAAACTTCCGCTGAAAGCAATTGCGCCAATAATTAATCCGAGTACCGTTACTAAAATGGAACCGACATCACCTGCTGTTGCGGCCGGGTACTCGAGCAATGCAACCAGCATGGAAGCACCACCACCTGTAGCATTAAACAATGACACCAACTGCGGCATAGCAGTCATTTTAACTTTGCGGGCAACCATCCAGCCGATGGCTGCACCCACGCCAATAGCAGCAATTATAATCCAAATGTTGGTTAATGAAATTCCTTCTCCTGCGCTGTCGCGGTGCAATAGCAACGTTGTAATCATTGCCAGCGCCATTCCGCCAAAAGCCCAAAGGTTTCCACGACGGGCGGTTTCAGGATGCGACAGCTTTTTCAATCCTACAACAAATAACAGTGCTGCAATAAGGTAACTGAGTTCCAGCAGCGTATCGCCAACTGTAAATTGTGTTCCGTTTATTACTTCTAAAACTTTATCCATGACTTCCTACTTTTTTTTCTTTTTAAACATTTCGAGCATCCTGTCGGTAACGGCAAAACCGCCCACTACGTTAAGTGTCCCAAATATAAGTGCCAGAATTCCCAGCACCAGATCGACTGAAAAACGGGACAAATCGGCATGGCCGACCAGGATGATGCCTCCGATGATAATTACACCACTGATTGCGTTGGCGCCCGACATAAGCGGGGTGTGCAAAACAGCCGGTACGTTGGAAATCACTTCAATACCCAGGAAAATGGATAAAGCGATAATAAAAATGGATTCTTTGTTTTCCAGGAAAAAAGCCAATACTTGTTCCATATCTGGTTTTTTAGTTGTTTTCGATTACAGATTTTACGCGTTCGTTATAAATCTCACCTTCATGGGTAATGCAGGTTCCTTTTACAATGTCGTCCCCGAAGTTGAGGTTCAGATCGCCTTCCTCTCCGATGATGAGTTTCATGAAGTTGAGCACATTTTTTCCGAACATGCGGCTGGCATCGATGGACATCATGGCGGGATAGTTGGAATTCCCCACTATGGTTACATCATGATGCTTTATGGTTTCATTGTTTTTTGTCAGTTCGCAGTTTCCGCCGGTTGAAGCGGCCAGGTCGATAATGACGGAGCCTGGTTTCATATTTTCCACGGTGGATTTGGAGATAAGCACAGGCGCTTTTTTCCCCGGGATTTGAGCCGTGCAAATGATGACATTGGCTTTGACGGCATTGTCATTGATGGCTTCCTGCTGCTTCTGTTTATATTCCTCGGTTTGTTCCACCGCATAACCACCGGCTTCCTTGTCTTCGGTAGCTCCTTCCACTTCCACAAATTTTCCACCCAGGCTCATCACTTCTTCTTTGACGGCTGAGCGTACATCAAAGACATAGACCTGGGCGCCCATTCGGCGGGCGGTGGCGGTCGCCTGTAGGCCGGCAACCCCTGCTCCCAGAATCAGCACATTGGCCGGGCGGATGGTTCCGGCTGCTGTCATAAACATCGGGAAAAAGGTGGGCAATTTCAAGGCTGCCTCGATCACTGCTTTGTACCCGGCCACCGTTGCCATCGACGATAAAATATCCATCGCCTGGGCACGGGTGGTGCGGGGAATGGAATCGAGGCTAAAGGTGGTAATTTCTTTTTCCAGAAATTTTTTTACCAGTTCTGTATTCCAGAGAGGATTGAATGCACTGATCCAAACCTGGCCGGATTTAATCTTATCCAACTCTTTTTCCCCAGGTGGTTGAATCTGCAGAAGAACTTCGGCCTTGTCGAATAAATTATCGCGGGGAACGATTTTGGCACCTGCTTCTTCGTAATCGGCACCTGTAGCATGGGCTTTTGCTCCGGCATCCTTCTCAACCAGCACTTCCACTTTCAGGTCGGTCAGGCTTTTTACCGTTTCCGGAAGCAAAGCGACGCGGGTTTCTGAGCCCTGTTCCTTCAGTAATCCAAGAATCATATCTTATTTGATTTAGATGAATTTTAGTGCAAAACTAATAAATAATCTAATCCGTTAACGTTAACGGAATGTTTTTTTCAGCATAAATTGACAAATTGATAAATTGTGAAATTGTGAAATTGGAAAATTGTGAAATTGATAAATTGTGGAAAGAGACGCAGATTAATATGAGGAGTATGATTTGAAGAAGAAAATTGGTGGCCGATGGATATGATTGTATTATGATGGATTTGCCTGAAGGCAATTGGATAAATTGTGAAATTGTGAAATTGGAAAATTGTGAAATTGATAAATTGTGGAAAGAGACGCAGATTAATATGAGGAGTATGATTTGAAGAAGAAGATGGGTGGCCAATGGATATGATTTTATTATGATGGAATTGCCTGAAGGCAATTGGAATAATTGACAAATTGAGAAATTGTGGAAATGAGAAATGAAGAAATTGAGAAATTCAATATATTTGTATAAAAAATGGAAATGGATGATATCACAATAAAATACAATAAATTAAATAAATATAGAAAACAGGAGTTGAATGATTTTCTTGACTTTCTGTTAAGTCGGCAAAAAAATGAAAAGAAAAACCCTATAACTGACTATAAGAAAAAAATTCTAACTGTTTCAATATGGTCTGAAAATGACTGTAAAATATTCCACGAAAACCGAAAATCATTCAATCAATGGAAAGTCCAGGAATGGTAGTTGATACATCTGTTTTCATTGAATTTCTCAGAGCAAAAAACAAAACAAAAACCACCTTGTTTCAAATACCAGAGGAGAATCAGTTGTATATCTCTGCGGTAACTTTGTATGAATTACTTATGGGAGCTAATACCCCTGAAAAAATATACGATATCAAAACCTTAACAGATGATATTCCGGTTCTCTCTTTCAATGAAGAAGTGGCAAAAAAGGCAGGAGAGTTATACCATATCCTGCGCAAATCTAATAATATTATTGAGTTTAGGGATATATTTATTGCAGCTACCGCCCTTGTTAACAATCTGCCAATAAAAACACTGAATATAAAACATTTCAATAGAATCCAGAATCTCAGGATTAGATAAAATATTCAATTCAAGCCATTTAAGTTTTTGGGCAATCAGGACTTAATACTTTTTAATGTGGTTTCAATCCATTTTGCCAATTGGTTCATCTTTGGGAGAAATTAAATTGCTGAATTAAATTACTAATCCTTCCAGCAGATCTATATAACGTTTAATCCCGGCTTGAATTTCACTTTTTAAAATATACTCGTCGGCTGTATGCGAGCGCGCCGAATCGCCGGGACCCATTTTTACCGAAGGAAAGGGGATAATGGCCTGGTCTGAAGTTGTTGGTGAACCGTAAATCGTGATTCCTTTTTCCCTTACTCTTTGTGCAAAGGGATGGTCGATACCGATACCTGAAGAGTTAAGCCGGAATGAGCGCGGTTTTACTTCTGAATTCACCTGGCCGGCAATAATCCGTGCTGCCTCTTTATTGGAATAATACTCATTGGTCCGCACATCCACCACGAAATGGCAGATATCGGGCACTACATTGTGCTGGGTGCCGGCCTCAATTTGTGTAACCGACATTTTTACCGCCCCCAGCATTTCAGAGGTTTTTTCAAAACGGAAATTCCGGATTTTTTCAATGTCATCGAGGGCTTTGTAAAGGGCATTTTCCCCTTCATCTCTTGCAGCATGCCCTGATCTCCCATGTGCATAGCAGTCGAGCACCAGGAGCCCTTTTTCGGCAATGGCCAGTTCCATCAGAGTGGGTTCTCCCACAATGGCAAAACGCAATGGGGCTATTTCCGGAAGAACGATTTCCATTCCTTGTCTTCCCGAAATTTCCTCTTCAGCAGTGGCAGCATAAACAAGATTCCAGGGAAGATTTTCACGATTATAAAAGTGAAGGAATACCGCCAGCAGCGAGACCAGGGGCCCCCCGGCATCGTTGCTGCCCAGTCCGTATAATTTGTCTCCCTCCTCTCCGGGCTGGAACGGGTCACGCGAGTAACCTTTTGCCGGCCGCACCGTGTCAATGTGCGAATTCAGCATCAATGTCGGCTTGCTCTTCGAGTAATACCTGTTGAAAGCCCAGGTGTTATGGGCTTTGGTGTGATAAGGAATGTTTTCATCCTGCAGAAACTGCCGCATTACCCTGGCGGCATTTTCTTCTTCCTTGCTGAAGGATGGTGTTGAAATCAGGGCTTTTAACAGTTCAATGTATTTTTGCATGATCTATTTTCTGTTACACCCTGCAAAAGTGGTAAAAAAATTGGTTTTCAGGAATTCCAAATTCTGTTAACTTTGTTTCAAAATGCAACAACCTTTTATTATGAAGCGATTATCGGTATTCATTATTCTTTTCACATTCACCCTGCCTCTTTTTGCGCAACGAGGAAAAGTTCTTGAATCAATGGTTTTTGAAAGTGAACTCGTCAGCTATCCTGTTGAATATTCTGTTTATCTTCCTCCTGATTACGATTCTTCTGAACGAAGCTACCCGGTACTTTACCTGTTACATGGTTATTCTGATGATGAAACAGGATGGGTCCAGTTTGGGGAGGCCAACAGGATTGCCGATGATGCCATTAACAGTGGGGAGGCTGCATCCTGTATTATTGTGATGCCCGATGGAAAAGTGACCTGGTATGTTAATAGCGTTGATGGTTCAGATCCCTGGGAGGATATGTTTATCCGTGAATTTATTCCATTCATTGAGGAACAGTACCGGATTCGGAAGAAAAAAGAGTTCAGGGCTATTTCCGGTTTATCCATGGGAGGCAATGGTGCACTGCTCTTGTCCATGCGGCATCCGGACCTGTTTTCATCCTGCGTGGCCATGAGTGCGGCGACATTTACCGATGAAGAGATTCTCACCAATGATACTTACGACCGTTATTTTGGAGACATTTACGGCCCAAGACCTGAAGATGCGGTCAGCGATTATTGGAAAGCCCACAGTCCGCTTCACCTGCTGGATAGCGTGGATTACGACAAACTGAAATCGATTCGTTATTACATCGATTGCGGCGATGATGATTTTCTCTATAAAGGGAATTCCGCTCTTCACGTAAAGATGCGTGATCTTGGTATACCCCATGAGTACAGGGTACGCCAGGGAGGTCATCAATGGAGTTACTGGCGGACCGGACTGTATGACGGATTGATATTTATCTCGGAAAAGTTTCACCGCTAATTAT
>CAYTDH010000148.1:8964-9838 GCA_964436325.1 uncultured Tangfeifania sp. | reverse complement strand
TTGTTGATAATGACGACAAGAACAAAAACGACCGCACCTGGACTTTCTGGGGCGAGGCTCCCAAAGAGTTTGCACATTTAATAGAAAAAACGTGGCATAAACTCGGCCTTTACGATAAAGAGGACAAAGTTGAATTTTCAGTTACTAAAACTCCCTATCATTATATACCGGCAATCCGTTTTTATGAATACATTATTCCAAAGCTAAAAGAAGCTGATAACTACACCTTTCTGAAAGGAAACATTGAACAGATCAGCGAACAAAACAACGAATCCACCATTATCGTTGATTCGCAAACCTACAAGGCCGACTACATCTTTAACAGTTCATTCAAAGGTGTTTCAACCATCGCACAAGTAAAAAACGAGATCGCTTTTCAGCAATTTAAAGGCTGGGAATTGGAATTCGATGACGATATACTTGATGATGAAAAAGTAATCCTAATGGATTTTTCGATTTCCAAAAAAGATAAGGTTAATTTCATCTACATTTTGCCTTTAACCAAAACCCGTATGATCATCAACTGCACCGCTTTCGGTTCTGAGCCGATGAAAAATGGATATCCTGAGGATTGTATGGCAGCGTACTTGAAAGAGCGCTATGCTCAGGACTATACAATTACCCGAAAAGAACAAGGCATTATTCCTATGAGTCATGTTGAGTTTGAAAGGTATTACAGTCAAGGCATCATGAACTTAGGCATTCTGGGCGGTGATGCGCGTCCTTCAACAGGTTACACGTTTATCAATGCCATAAACAACTCACGAGAAGTTGCTTCAGCACTTGCTCACAAGGAAAGACCACCAGCAATTCCAGTTAATAAAAGGCATTATAACTTTTATGATCGTATATTTATGCATGTGCTCAATGACAA
>CAYTDH010000148.1:3690-8954 GCA_964436325.1 uncultured Tangfeifania sp. | reverse complement strand
CCGAAGCATTAAAAAGAGCGCTTCTGGCCCTGTTTAAAAAAAATAACTCTTCAAAAACTTTTGGCTTTCTGTCAGGAACAACCCGTCTTTTCCAGGAAATTCCTGTTATCTTTTCTCTTCCGATTATTCCATTTCTGAAAGGATTATTAAAAAACTTATAAAACCATTGATCATGAAACAACAAATTAAATTCAGAAAACCCAAAGTAAATTTGCTTGTCATTGCAGCTACATTGGCTGTGATTCTGCTTTCGCAGATAGATTACACCGTTTCACAAACCGTACAATATTTCCTGCTTATCGCAGGAACGATTATCATCGGAATCCCGCACGGCGCTACCGACGATCATATTTTCAGAAAAACCAAACTTAGTCAAACCTCCCTTGGAGGCCGCAACCAGTGGTTTTACCTGGTTTATCTGTTAATCGTGGCATTCTATACCGGATTATGGCTCTTATCCCCGGCGCTTTCATTAATGGTTTTTCTCTTGATTTCTGTTTATCATTTCGGACAATCGCACTTGTTTTATCTTCAAAATAAGTTTTCGGCAGGTACGGGATTTGTGTTTTACATCCTTTGGGGTACCTATGTTTTGTCTGTTCCCCTGATGTACAGCTATGCCGAGGCGATGCCTGTCCTGAAGCAAATTCTGGGATATGTTCCTGTGCCCCTCCAAACAATAGAAAGCATAAGGGCTCCCATTGCTTTAAGCTTGCTGGGCGTTAACCTGCTTTTATTCCTGATAATTCGTCTTCAAGGTTTTCTATCGCTCAAACACTATTTGCTGGAAATGCTCAATCTGGTCGTCCTCGGAATACTTGGACATTTCACACCTCTATTTGTGGCATTTATTACTTACTGGGCGCTTTGGCATTCCTTAAACTCATTGGTTGAAATCAGCACGTTTATCACGAATCACAAACATACCATTCAGTTTAAAACATTTTACCTTAAGGCGCTGCCGCTTACCTTAATTACTTTCGCAGGAATCGGTATTTTGTTTTTCATCACGCAAAGTTATGGCTCAAAGGAACAATTATTGGCGGTGTTCTTTATAATTATTGCAGCTATCACATTGCCTCATACGATTTTGATGGACTTTCTTTATCGCGAAAAAACGTAGTCGGATTTTTATTGACTAATCAAAGGGTAGTTTACTGGTTTAGAAATGCTTTTTCACTTAACAAACCTCAAAATTCTTTGTAACGTCAAACCCAAAATAATCGAATCATCCGCCAGGATAATCTGCCTGAAGGATGATATCTTTTCAGGATGATGTAAAGTTGAATCAAAAAAAACCTGAATTAAAAATGATTTTCAAACTATCCGCTAACTTACACTGCGACAAGTAAGGAGTGCAGAATCTATTCAAATTACAAAAATCATCAGAACCACATTTAATAATAAAGAGGATGCCGTATTGACATCCTCTTTATTAAATAAAAATAATTAAAAAAACAGCTTAGAAAACTACATCAATAGGTGCATTGTTTTTTCTCAATTTTTTGGGTTCTCTTTTCCCTTGAATTTTAAAATTATTAAAAGCATCTATTTCCTGTTTTATAATTATGTCCGTTGAGGAACGAACTGTAAAGGAAGCAAAGTTTTGTGTATTGATATTTGCAGACTTCGTTTGCAATGGTGAGAATACTAAGTTGTAGTACCCATCCAACCAGCCGCCTGCAGCCTCACTATCTATCAGATAACCATCTCCCTGGCTTGTTGATGTCATAACCAGGTTGCCCTGCATGTTGAATGTGAAATCCATAACAGCAGTTGTACTAACACCTTCAGCATCGGTAGTGTATAACGTTGCATCATATGTAGCCGATTCGGTTACAATATCGGGCAACACCTGTGGCGCAACAGACATAATACTGGATGACGGATCAAAGGTAGCAATAACTTCGGCGGCGTAATCAATACCAGTTATAACCAACGAATTCTCATCTTCACCTTCGGCAATATTAACTTCCATATTAGCGTCTGGATCACCGAATTGACTCAATCCTGACATCACAAAATCACCAAGGAAATCTTCTTTGTCGTAAGATACGGCATCTTCTGAGTAGAAAAATGTTTCGGCGAATTCACCTAAAATTGTACCATCTTCATAATGGAACATTAATCCCAGGGTATAGATAGTAACACCTTTGGCATTTACCACAACGGATGATTCAATACTATCGCTGGGTGAAACATAAATATCTTTCCCCATAAATTCAGCACCAATTGGCTGATTTTCAGGAATTTTTACGCTTTCTTCTTCGTCATTATAGTAGAAAGCAACACCATAATCTTCGGCATAGAGATTCGACAAATAATAGAGGTTTTTATATTCACTCTCCTCATTTTCAGGATCGATATCAATGGCCATTGACAGTGTTTGGCTCCAGTTATCGCTGTATGCTGCAGATTCAAACTCTCCAACTTCTCCATCAATTGCTTCGTATTCAACATCGTTGAAACTTTCAATTTTAAGATTTGCAGCAATAAAAGCCTCTTTGGTAAGATATATATAAGTAGGTACAGATGAAGGATATTTGGCTCCATTATTGTAGTTCGCCATACTTAAGTATAATGAGTTAGCCGGAAACGTAATTACTCCATCGGTCAATTTCCCTAAAGGATTAACTGATTTATCTTCTTGAGAGGTATTACCGTAAACTGTACCAATAGAGTGCATACCGTATCCCCAGTCAACACCTATTTGACCGTCATACATAAATACCTCGCCTGTTGCATTATCGATTTCGATTATCGTATAATAATCGTTGCTTTCATCAAAATCACCTGGCTCATTATAGGGATATCCGTCATAAATACCATCTTCATCAGGATTTTCCTGAGTCGGTACATCATATGCATTTTTAAATCGATAGCGAACCATGCCGGCAACCTCGGCTTTTTCAGCCTCAACATACATAGGATAAGAACTAACACCGAAAAGAGCAGCAAATGCTCCATCTACATAAACCATGGGGTTTTCAACAGCTGACCATTTGATGCGTGTCACGCTGGTGGTTACATAGGGAAGAGCTGATGCATACGGATTAACATATTCATCGCCTTCAACAGCCAACTTCAAGTTATAAGTTGTTCCTTCACCAGCATCTGGGAAAGTCACTGTAAAATCCACTTCCGTCTCACCATCTGCAAAGTTAACGGATGATGGAACGGTATAAACATCTTCATCATTTACTTCAACATTTACAGGAACCTCAACGGAACCAGATGAAACCTCACGAGCAATTGTTATGGTAATCTGAGTTGGTTCTGTTGGTTCCAATTCATAAGCATTTGTGTTTGAAGCTGGGAAATAAACCCCCTGACATCCGTCAGGTACAGCAGGACTCGGCTCAACAGTATCTTCGAATTCACTGCAGGCTGCTACTGTAAAAGCAACCAAAACAGAAATTGCTATCAATAATTTATTAATTTTCATAATTTTCTTTTATAAATGTGAAACTTTATAAATCTGCAACTGGCGAAGGTGCCGGCGCGGCTGGATTATTATCTCCTTCAGTCAATGCAGGATTTGCCTGGATTTCGGCCTCAGGAATTCGCCACAATAAAATATCACTTCCGGCAGCAATATTGAATACCATTGTGGCATTGGGGAATCCTCCGCCTCTGCGATCTACATCTTTATTTAAACGCATAATATCAAACCAGTTCAACCCTTCACCCCAAAGTTCAAGCCGGCGGTGAAAGAATACTTCTTCCTGAATTCCTTCGGGTGATGAAGCATTACAAACATAGTTGGGATCACGATAATTCTGTACAAAACTTTCAAGTGTAGATTTACCATCACCACCACTCATTGCTTCTGCTTCAGCTTTAATTAGATACATTTCTTCAATGCGCATTAGCGGAATATCGTTTGCGTTTGTTGAAGTTTCGGGCTCCTCATTATATGGAGCAAATTTCACCTGAGTATAAGCAGGATAACCATATTCAGCCGCTGCTTCGGCTTCAGCCTTGTTTAAATTTGGTGAAGTTTCATTTTCGTCTAA
This sequence comes from uncultured Tangfeifania sp., assembly GCA_964436325.1. Lineage (GTDB taxonomy): Bacteria > Bacteroidota > Bacteroidia > Bacteroidales > Prolixibacteraceae > Tangfeifania. The sequence goes on along the minus strand of CAYTDH010000148.1, from coordinate 4,938 downwards.
CCACCAGCCTTTGCGCACATCCGTTTCGGGAATGGATTCAAATAACAATTTGTTAATTTGCTTTCCACCGGAAAAGTTGGCATAACCATAATTAAGTGACCCCATGTGCGACGGCCAATTCACAATACCTGAAGAAACAACATCGTCGGTTTCCTGAACAATAATCCCCCACATCCAGTTCGGTTCGTCAGAACTCCAGAATGAAGGCTTGCTTACATCAGCAATTGAAGCAGGTGTAGCACCGGAAACTTCGATAGCCTTGGTGGCGTCAGCAGCCGCTTCACTCCAGTTTTGCATTGTTAAATTAACGCGGGCGCGTAATCCATAAGCAACTGCAAGGCTAATATACCGTTTATCGGCACGGACAATTCCATTTTCTTCAGCAGAAGTCAACAAATTTACTGCATTGTCAATGTCCGAAATAATTAAATCAAACACTTCCTGAACTGTAGCACGTGGAGAACCATCAAGAGCAGCTTCATTGGAATTCTCATTGGTAATAATCGGCACACAAGGTGCTGATTCGTTACCTACGTAATTAAATTGGTATAGCTGTGCCAACACCCAGTAGCTAAAAGATCTGGCAGCCAGGCCTTGTGCCAGATAATACTGGGAAGTAGGATCTTCAGTTTCCGTATCAATGGCACCAATCACGTTATTGGCAGAACTGATAATCGCATACATATCATTCCACAAAATTTGGCCTTCATTGGAAGTATATTCACGGTCTGAATATTCAAGGTTATTACCATTCCAGTTATAACCATTATCATCCGACACTAAATCATATCCATTGTGATCAGTAAATAACATTACCGAAGGATAACCAAAATCGTTGTGACGTTCTGCCCCGAGAGCAGTTTCATTTGGCATGTACTGAGTGAACTGCGCAAATATGGCATTTACACCAGCTACTGCCTTTGAAGGATCATTCTCCAGAACTTCTTCTTTTTGCGAAGTGGTAATCGTGTCTCCTTCCGGGAATGTATCCAGATCCTCGCAGCCTACTGTGGCAAAGAAAAAGGATACCAATAATAAAATAATATATTTTCTATCCATAATAATCTACTTTAATAATTAAAACATTAAATTAAGACCTCCCGAAATCGAACGAATAGGAGTATATCGCGCGGTTGTTGCAGAAATATAACTTTGGCGCGGGTCTAATCCTTTGCGGCTAGTCAGAAGAGCTACATTATCAGCAGCAAAATACACACGAATTCTTTCAAATTTTAACTGGTTGCTAAT
>CAYTDH010000148.1:0-3590 GCA_964436325.1 uncultured Tangfeifania sp. | reverse complement strand
CCACCCAGCTGGTAAGATAATTGTACTGAAGCATCAATTCCATAAGCTTCAATAGAAGTACCAAAACCTCCGTAAACTTTAGGCAACAAGTCTTCTGTTGCAATTTTGTAAGATGTGGCTACTGAATAATCACTTGTTTCAATGGCACCACCGTCTTCATCTTCAGCCCAGTATTGGGCCATACCAGTCTCAGGATCTACTCCTGCGTAATCAACAAGGTACATCCTATACATCGATTCACCTTCTTCATAAATGCGTGTCCCATCAATTAAGTCGCCTTCCAGGTCGGGATGCAATTGATTAATTTTATTATTAATGAAGGTGGCATTCGCATTTACATTCCAGGTTATATTATTCAGGTTCAAAATGTTCCAGTTAAGATCAAGTTCAAGACCTGAATTCGTCATTGAACCAATATTCATAGGAATTTCAGTATATCCCAAACTTGCAGCTACCGGTTTATAATAGAGCATATCGGCAGATTTTCGGCCAAAATACTCCACTGTTCCTGATAAATGGTTATTGAAGAAACCAAAATCAACTCCCACATTATAAGAGGTAGAAGTTTCCCATGTTAAATCCGGATTACCTTTGTAAATTAAAGTTCCGTCAGAGAAAACACCTTCGGCACCTGTCATTTGGTATTGGTCAAGCCAGGCGTAATAGTTACCTATATTGTCGTTCCCCTGCTCGCCATAAGAGGCTTTTAATTTCAACATGTCAACCCATGAAGCACTGGCAAGAAATCCTTCGTTATTTAACATCCATGCTGCACTTACCGACCAGAAGTCACCCCAGCGATTGTCAGGATGAAAACGTGAAGAAGCATCACGACGATAAGTTACATTTGCAAAGTAGGTATCGTTATAAGAATAATTTAAACGACTTAAAATCCCCTTGGTCGAATAAGTATCTTTTGCACCTCCGCCTCTCTTATTATCAATGGCATTATCCACATAATAACTTTCAGGATTGTAGAGGTTTTGTGCAGTTGCATAAACGTACTCCGTAGCATAAGAATACCCATCGTAACCAACTGTTAAATCAAATTGGTGTACATCATCAAATTCACGCTGGTAATAAGCAATATACTGCTGGTCAAATCCGGTTGTACGGGTCTGTTCCTGATAGGCCGTACCACCATACGAAGCACTTTGCCCCATGTAAGCATTACCAAGGTCGTTATACTTGGTATTGTCTACATTAAGACCATATTTTGCTGTAATTGTCAATCCCACAACAGGATTAATTTCTGCATACCATGAACTATTCACGATATCCATCAAATAATCGGTTTTGTTATAAACCAGGTCACCTGCAGGGTTGGCAATTTGCATAAACGAACGTGAATAGTTAGTACTCACGCCATCACCGTAATCATACACTTTACGACCATTATTCAATAATATATCCTGAGTGCTTCCATCCCGCACATAAATCGGATAAACAGGAGCCACGTAGTTTGCAATAAAAAATGCGTTCCCGCTGGAACTTGTATTTACCTGTTCTCCAGGATAATCACTGGTTATCTGGTTATAGTTTACGTTTGCGCCAACTTTTAACCAGCTTTTCACTTCATGGTCACCGTTGAAACGACCTGAAAGCCTGGTAAACCCAGAACCTGGCACAACTCCCTGGTCATCCAGGTAGCCAAAAGACATGAAGTAATTTTGCTTGTCATTACCACCTGAAATCGACAGGTTGTATTCTTGTCTCGGATTTTGCTGGAAAGTTTCATCGGCCCAGTCATCAGGTGTATAATAATAGGTACCGTCGTTATACCCTAATTGAGCATTGGGATTTAACTTGCCATTTTTACCGATAATAAGTTCACCTTCGGGAACGGTATAAATCTGATACCCGTAGCCACCTTCAGTATTGGTAATAATTTTTTCGTTTGCATAAGCATTGGCCTGGATTGGCGTATAGCCTAAGTTATAAATACCAGCATTGTAAATTGATCTGTAGGCCGTTTCAGTATAATTCTGGTGACTGGTTAACACATCATAGTTTTCAATAGCCCGTGAATTTACACCATATTTAACATCCAGTGTAACCCTGGGTTCTCCGGCAGTACCTTTTTTGGTGGTAATCATGATGATTCCGTTGGCACCACGGGAACCATACAAAGCAGTGGAAGCAGCATCTTTCAATACAGTCATTGATTCAATATCCGAACTGTTAAGTGAAGAGAGGTCACCATCAAACGGGATTCCATCAACAACATATAACGGATTGGAGCCTGCGTTAATTGAACCAACGCCACGCACCCGAACAGTGGCAGAAGTACCAGGCTGACCGTTGTTGCTCAGTACCTGAACACCGGCAACTGCTCCTGACAATGCATTTGAAACATTGGATACCTGCCGTTTTTCAAGTTTCTCATTGTCCATAACACCAGCAGAACCTGTAAACGACCCCTTGGTGGATGTACCATAGGCAACCACCATAACTTCGTCAACCCCAATTACATCGGGCTGCAGAACGACATCAATGGTGGTGCCCTCTACGGGCCTTTCAACCATTTTCATACCTACAAAAGAAAAAATCAGTGTCTGGGCATCTTCCGGAACATCAATCTGGTAATTCCCATCTATATTGGTGATGGTTCCCAAGGTTGTTCCTTTTACTACTACTGAAACACCAGGTATGGGATTGCCGTCATCTGAACTCGTAACGGTCCCCGTAATTCGCTGTACCTGAGCTTCAACTGAAAGCATGCCAATGAAGGCAATGCTAAAAAGCATTAGCGCAATTTTTTTCATAAAAAAACTTTTTTAATTAAATAACTCACTCTTTCCCTAAATCAGGGGGCTAATATAAAAAAAAATTCATGGATTAACATCTTTTCACAATTAATTGAACATTCCAAACCAATTTTCATTTTTTTGCATCCATTCTATAACTTTCTAAAAAGTAATTATTCAACAGCCTAACAATTATTTTGTTTTAATTCCAATCATTATTGTTTCAATCTAAAAAAAGATAATTAATTTTAAAGGGTTGCAATTCTAAACCAATGATTAAATGAGATACTTTCTTTTTTTATTTATTTCACTCTCTTCCTGTTCTTATTGTTTTTCGCAAGAAAAAATCAATGTGGTCGTTATTGGAGCCCACCCCGATGACCCCGACGGTGATGCCGGGGGCACAGCCATTCAATTTGCCCGGAAAGGCCACCGGGTCCTGTTTGTTTCGCTGACCAATGGCGATGCCGGCCACCATGAAAAGGGCGGAGGTGCCCTGGCCAGAATCAGGCGGAGTGAAGCCGCCGAAGCCGGGAAGCGCTTTGGAGTGGAATATACCGTTTTGGACAACCATGACGGCGAATTGATGCCAACGCTCCAAAACCGGCTGGAAGTCATTCGCCTAATCCGCCAATGGAATGCCGATATCGTGATTTCCCACCGCCCCAATGATTACCATCCCGACCACCGAAATACCGCTATTCTTGTTCAGGATGCCGCATACCTGGTTATTGTCCCGAATATTGCCTCCGATGTACCACCACTTAAAAAGAATCCGGTTTTTCTCTACGCCCGCGACCGGTTCCAAAAACCCTACCCCTTTGAACCGGATATCGCCATCGA
>CAYTDH010000147.1:1903-9895 GCA_964436325.1 uncultured Tangfeifania sp. | reverse complement strand
TTCATGGTATAGATATACTCCATAAATTTTCCGGGAGCAACCTCGAGGCGGAAAGTCACTGATTTGGTTTCACCCGGATTCTCTTCATTGAATTTGATTTTGCCCTCGTTGGCCTGGGTCACTTCGGGGCCTGAGACAACAACAGATTGCTCCTCAAAGCGGGGTTTAAAAAAGAACTGATCGGTCTGGATGCTCCGGTTCTGAGCAAAAAAGTTCAGTCCGAAAAGGGTTTCATCTCCCTCAAAAAGAATGAGGGGAAGCGAATCATGTGTTTGATAATCTTTTAATTCTACGGAATAAATTTTCCCTCCCTTATTGGAAAAAGTGATTGTCATCAGATTATTTTCAAGGGTGAAAAATTCCTCCTCCCCCAGCGCCGCTTTTCCAAATACACCAAATTGATTCACCTTTTCCTGAATTTCACTGTCTTTACTGACGGAATCGCTGAGTTGAATTTCGGGCTGTTCAACAGGTTCAATGGATTCTTCTTTCCTTTGCTCCTGTTCTGCCTGTGCTCTTTCGGCCTCAACACGGGCAATGGAATCGCGGCGTCTTTTAGAGGCTTCAATTTCCTCTTCCGAAGGTTGATTCATTATGGAGAATACGACCAGTATTCCGAAAATGAGGACTATTCCAATAATTGAGTTTCTATCCATTTTTCTCTTTAACTAATGAATTCTTAATAAAATCAATAAAAAGCGGATGGGGATTTAAGACGGTACTGCGGTATTCGGGATGGAATTGAACGCCAACAAACCACTTGTGGTCGGGTATTTCAACAATCTCAACCAAGTTGGTTTCCGGATTTACTCCCACGGGAATCATGCCGGCTTCGATAAATGCATCCCGGTAAGCATCATTGAATTCGTAACGGTGCCGGTGACGTTCAAAAACAGTCAATTTATTGTAGGCTTTACAGGTGTTGGAATCCTTTTCAATGACTCGACATTCATAGGCTCCCAGCCGCATCGTGCCACCATAATCGGTAATTCCTTTCTGATGTTCCATCAGGTCAATAACCGGATGAGGTGTTTTGGGATTCATTTCCGTGGAATCTGCCCCTTTCAGGTGAAGCACATTCCTTGCAAATTCAATAACAGCAACCTGCATTCCAAGACAAATCCCCAGGTAGGGAATATTTTTTTCGCGGGCAAATCTGGCAGCTCTGATTTTACCCTCCATGCCACGATGACCAAATCCCGGAGCAACAATAATTCCGTTGAGTCCCGACAGCATTTCTTCTGCATTATCGGCCAGCAGCGATTCTGAATGAATCCACTCGATATTTACATTGCAGAGATTCATTGCTCCTGCATGAACCAGCGCTTCTGCAATGGATTTGTAAGCATCACGCAGTTCTACATATTTTCCGACCAATCCAATCGTTACCTTATGCTTCAGGTTTTTTAAACGGTCTAGAAAATCATTCCAGGCTCCTAAGTCGATGTCTTCCTTAATGGAAAGTCCCAGTTTCTTTGATACCGTAACATCGAGCTTTTCCGATAGCATCTTTAAGGGAACCTCGTAAATGGTGGGCACATTAACCGATTGTACCACAGCATCCAAATCTACATTGCAGAAAAGAGCTACTTTCTCACGAATGGTTTTGTCAATTTGATGTTCTGTCCGCAAAACGAGAATATCCGGCTGCACACCAGCTTCCAGAAGCAATTTCACGGAATGCTGGGTGGGCTTGGTCTTTAATTCACCAGTGGCTGCCAGATAAGGAACCAGGGTGAGATGAAGTACCAGGGCCTTGGAGCCAAGCTCACGCTTCAATTGTCTAACCGACTCTATATAAGGAAGCGACTCAATGTCTCCAACCGTCCCGCCGATTTCGGTAATAACAATATCATATTTGCCTTTGGACCCAAGGATCTTAATCCTTCGTTTAATTTCATCGGTAATGTGAGGGATAATTTGAACGGTTTTCCCAAGATAATCCCCGTGACGTTCTTTACTGATTACGGATTGATAAATCCTACCGGTAGTAACGTTGTTGGCCTGAGAGGTGGATTCGTTTAAAAAACGTTCATAATGCCCCAAATCCAAATCTGTTTCGGCCCCGTCTTCGGTGACAAAACATTCCCCATGCTCATAAGGATTTAGTGTGCCCGGATCAACATTGATGTAGGGATCCAACTTTTGAATGGTAACACTGTATCCCCTCGATTGTAGTAATTTAGCCAGTGAAGATGCCAAAATACCTTTTCCCAGAGATGATGTCACACCTCCGGTGACGAATATGTATCTTGTTTCAGGCAATTTTTAGAATTTTACGTTTTACAAAAGCCACAAAATTAATGAATAAAACGTATCATAAAACTAAACCCGGATGAAATTGATTGTTGATTTGAATAATATAACACAACAATTTCTGTAGCATAAACTATTGAACAAAATGAAATCAATTTCCTTTAAATATTTTGATTGAAAGTTGCCTGTTGTGAAGGATAAGTAAATTTTGCGGGGGTGATGAAAGCACATTAGAAAGAAAAATCGTTGCTATAGAGTTATTTAACGGGAATAAATGTTGGAGTGATAAAGTGCGAGTTTAGAGCTAAAACAAGCCGGAAAACTATAAAAACCGACTATTCGCAGATTAATCATCGAATTTTTATTTTCATACCTGAATTATTGTGGTTTGGAAATTTTGAGCGCAACATCAAAAGCATCATTAACTGAAAATATAAAATGACACCTTTAAAAGGTACAAATACAACAGATGCTACACTTCATTGTTGAATTCATGAATCCATTAAAATATTTCAATGCTTACAATTGTAAACAAAGCGTAGATTACAAAAGTAAACAATTGTATGGGGTTCAGGGCCACTTAATTTTGTAACTATAAGACTGTTTTTCTTTTTGTGTGGTTTTAGGCCCATCGACCGTTTTTTTTATGGTGTAACGGATTGATGAGGGTCGTTTTTCAGGTGGCAATTTAAATTCAATCCTGAATTTTCTTTTGGTTTTTACCCGCATCCCGCGGTTTTTTACTCCTCCATATTGTACATTTTTAATAAGCCTGACAGCCTCCTCGTCGCATCCGTCCCCAATTCCCTTCTCAACCTCTACCGATCCCACATTTCCGGTATCTTTAATTTCTGCAACCAGATGAACAACGCCCTCTGTGCCTTTGGCGCGTGCCTGCTCCGGGTACCTGAGGTTCGCTTTGATGTAAGCTTTAAAAGCCTCTTTTCCACCAGGGAATTCAGGTAAATTCAAAAATTTCTTCTTCGGCTTTTTCATTTTTCTGGTATTTCTTTTTGGATAGATAAGCTACAAAATTAAAAAGCTGCCGGACAAAATTGCCGGCAGCTTGTTACTATTTCAATCAATTCGCGGGAAAGTCACCAAAGAATGGAAACCTTAATTGAAGGCTTTTTTCAGACTCTTTACCCATTTCTGAATGCGTTCCCCGGTTTTACGGGCCTGGTTTTCCTGATCGAGTGGTAACCCGACAAACTCATTGCCCCGCTGCGCTTTGGAAGATTCGAACGTATATCCTTCCAATGAGGTATGTCCTACTATCGTTCCTCGGCAGTTTTCGATGATTTCAGCAAGAAGACCAATGGCATCGCAAAAGTTTTCAGGATACCCTTTTTGGTCCCCCAATCCGAAAATGGCGAATTTTTTCCCTTTTAAATCCATTTCTTCCAGATCGGGAACAAACTCATCCCAATAATTGGGAAGTTCTCCGTCGAACCATGTGGGAGCGCTCAGAATGAAATTATCGTAGTTTTCCAGGACCTCTTTGGTTAGTTCTTCTGCATTCACGGCTTCTAATGCAGTTTCACCGAACGCATCGATAATTTTTTCTGAAATTTTTTTCGACTTTTGTGTATTGAAGCTGTAAATAATAGCTGTTTTACTCATTTTTTGCATTTTTTAGTACAAAATTAAATCCTTTGCGGCATTGTAGATGCGTGCAGTATCCGGTAATATAACTCTTTCAAGAATCGTATTAAACCCAACAGGCGTAAAAGTTGAACCTACCCTTTTCACGGGAGCATCGAGGTATTCAAAAGCTTTTTCAGTGATTTTGGCGCTGACTTCACCGCCAAACCCCCCATGCACTTTATCTTCGTGGGCAACAAGCACCTTATTGGTTTTTCTGACCGATTCCAAAATCGTTTCTTCATCCAGCGGAATGAGCGAACGCAAGTCAATGACTTCAACGTCATAGCCCTCTTCACTCAGTTTTTCCGCAGCATCCAAACTCAGGTGAGTGGTGTTTCCGTAAGTGATAAGAGTCAGGTCTGTGCCTGCTCTGCGAACACGTGCTTTCCCGAAAGGCACTTCAAAATCTTCGGGCACAACCGTTGCTGCTTTAGGATTTTGATACAACGCTTTGGGCTCCATAAACATGGTTACTCCTTTCGAGCGAATGGAAGTGCGAAGAAGCCCGGCCGCATCATCGGCAAAAGAAGGATAAACGATTCGTATGCCGGGAATGGATACCAGCGCTCCCTCGATGGTTTGGGAATGGTAAAGACCCCCTCCGATATAACCCCCTGAGGCCAGGCGAATGGTCATGTTGGGTACGAATTTACCATTTGATCGCCAGTAATCATGGCTGGCTTCAACGTATTGTTCCATAGCAGGCCAGAAATAATCTGCAAACTCCGCTCCTTCAATGACGATACGGATTTTTTCATCGAACCGCGACATTCCATTGGCTGTTCCCACAATAAAATCTTCTGCAATGGGCGCATTAAAAACCCTTTTTTCTCCAAATTCCTGCTGCATTCCTTTCGACACATTAAAAATGCCCCCTTTATCTTTATTCGCCATATCCTGGCCCCAGATAAAGGTATCCGGATTTTCCCTGAATTCTGCCTTCAGGGTCTCATTTAATGCTGTGATCAGTTTCTTCTTTTCCCCTTCCCGGGTATGGGTTCCTTCAGGATATTTTTCAGCAGGATAGGGAGCTGGAAGCACAAAATCATAAATGGACTCCGGTTTGGGGTCAGGCCCTTTCAAAGCAGCTTTATGAGCCTTTTTCAGATCTTGCTTAGTGCTTTCCTCAATGGCAGTTATTTCTTCCTCTGTGAACCTGTTATAGCGCAACAGGAGCCTTCTGAACTTGCCCAGCGGATCGTATTCCTCCACATAATTGCGCTCGGCTTCGCTCCGGTATAGCAAATGGTCGTCGGAGTTCGAATGCGAATGCATGCGCACACAGTTGGCCTGAACAATAACCGGCTTGCTCTCTTCTATGGCATATTTTTTGGCCTCTTCCATGGCATTCATGGAATCAAAAACATCCTTCCCGTTGCAGTGAATAATTCTCAGGTTCTTGAATCCGGTAAAATTATTGGCAACCTTTCGTTGTGCGGTCTGGTCTTTTTTGGGGACCGAGATTCCGTAACCATTGTCCTGGATAACAAAAATCACCGGCAATTCTTCTTTATCGGCACCATTGAATGCTTCATAAACAAATCCTTCACTCACCGAAGACTCTCCCTGGTTGCTGATGGAAACAGCCTTCTCGCCATAATATTTGATGGCCCGGGCAACTCCAACTGCGTGCAAAGTATGGTTGCCGGTCAGGGAAGAAACACTGTGAATGTTCCATTCGGGCTTGGCAAAATGATTCGACATGTGGCGTCCCCCACTTGAAGGATCTGTAGCTTTTGAAATTCCGTTGAGAATAACCTCTTCGGCAGTCAATCCCGAAGACAATGCAGTGAGCATGTCGCGGTAATACAGAAACATGTGGTCTTTCTTTTTTTCAAAAACCTGTCCAACGGCCAGTTGAATGCCATCGTGCCCGGCATAAGGGGCATGGTACGACCAACCGATGGCTTGCTTCAGGTAGTTGGGGGCTTTGTCATCAATGGCCCTTCCGATGGTCATCAGGCGAAACCATTTTTCCAGGGTCTCCCTGGAGGTTTTTTTAATCGTATGAATTTTGGGTACTTTTAAATCTTGCATATCCTTTCTCAGATTGAACGGTTAATATCAAATTTTTCCAGAATTTCGGCAATTTTCAGAAGAAAAGCTCCGCCGAGAGCCCCGTCAATAACCCTGTGGTCATATGACAACGAGAGGAACATTTTATGCCGTATGGCAATCACATCGCCGGTGGGGGTTTCAAGAACCGCGGGTTTCTTTTCGATATTCCCGGTTGCCAGAATGGCCACCTGCGGCTGATTAATGATCGGAGTACCAATAATGTTTTTAAAGGTTCCGAAATTGGTAATGGTAAACGTCCCTCCCTGAATCTCTTCCGGGGAAAGTTTATTGTTCCGGGCTGCATCGGCAAGGTAATTCATATCCTTGGTGAGCCCTGTAAGGTTCTTTTGCTCAGCATTTTTTATAACCGGAACGATCAGGTTCCCGTCGGGTTTGGCCACTGCCACGCCAATGTTGATGTTTTTGCGGAGAATGATTTTATCTCCGTCAACCGATGAGTTGACCATGGGATACTCAGCAAGTGCTCCTGCCGCTGCTTCCACAAAAAAGGGCATAAAAGTTATCTTTTCCCCGTATTTCTTCTGGAAAGCTTCTTTGTTCTTATTCCTCCATTGCACCAGTTCGGTCACATCAGCTTCAATGACCGAGGTTACATGGGGAGAAACCTGTTTGGACATCACCATGTGGTCGGCTATCATTTTACGCACCCGGTCCATCTCAATAACTTTATCTCCTTCTCCTGCAGTTACAGGCGGAGCAGCTTTTGGTGCGGCTGCCGGTGCTGCGGGGGCTGGTGCAACCCTGGGTTCGGGAGAGGGAGTACCTGCACCGGATTTTTTCCTGTTCTCAATGTAGTTAAGAATGTCTTTCTTTTGTACCCTGCCATTGGCCCCGGAGCCTTCGATGGTTTCGAGTTCGCTGAGCGAAATATTTTCCTCCCTGGCAATGGTTTTTACAAGGGGGGAATAAAAACGGTTCGACAACTCGCGGCTTTTGTCAACCGATTCTTTTGCCGCAACATCCTTTCCTTCGGCTGAAACGTCTCCAGCCGGCTCAGCAACAATTTCACCGGCCTGGGATTCTTCACCTGTTGATTCTTCTTCACTTTCGTCGTCTTCCCCGCTGGTATTAATATAACCAACGATCTCGCCAACGGGGACAAGACTATCCTCAGGATGCAGAATTTTGGAAATGACCCCGTCGACCGGGGATGGAATCTCCGAGTCTACCTTATCGGTAGCCACCTCAAAAAGCATATCGTCTTCTTCAACGGTATCGCCTTCTTTTACAAACCATTTCGTTATGGTGCCTTCCTGGATACTTTCTCCAAGCTTGGGCATAACAAGTTTAAAATTCGACATATTCTTTTAAGTTTTTTTATCAATTGTAATATCCGCTTTATTAAACAAGGTATAAATTGAAATGTTCACATTGCAATTTTTGGATCGTCGCTTTTCCAGTCTAGAATCATTTTATGGCATAAGGAGACACTGAAATGAAATAATTATAAAGAAAAACACGTAATGAAAAGCATAAATCATAAATATTCACATTTGTAAACTTCCAGTTAAATCTGTAACATTTTGCATATTGTGTCTTCGAAGGTAGTCCTGGATTCCCCTGATGATTTGCAAGGGGATAAAGGGGTCTTTAAACAGGCCGGTTCCCACCTGGATTGCAGATGCACCGGCCAGTAAAAATTCAATGGCATCGGCAGCATTCATGATGCCTCCCATTCCGATAACCGGAATTTTAACCGCCTGAAAGACCTGCCAGACCATCCTCAGGGCAATGGGTTTAATAGCTGGACCGGATAAACCACCGGTAACCGTTGAAAGCAGGGGTTTACGGGATTCGGCATCAATGGCCATTCCAAGGAAAGTATTCACCAGTGAAACGCTGTCAGCCCCCTGCCCTTCAACAGCCCTGGCAATTTCAGAAATATCGGTCACATTGGGCGAAAGCTTAACGATCAGCGTTTTGTTGTACACCCTTCGCACTTCCCTGGTAACCGCTTCGGCGCCCGGACAGGTAATTCCGAAAGCCATTCCGCCTTCCTTCACATTCGGA
>CAYTDH010000147.1:0-1893 GCA_964436325.1 uncultured Tangfeifania sp. | reverse complement strand
GACATGAGATATTCAGTTCAATAGCCGGAATCTTCTCCAGTTCATTGATTTTTTCGGTAACTTCAATGTACTCCTCAACAGTGGAACCATTTACATTGACAATTAGCGGGGTGTCAAATTCTTTGATCCGGGGGTAAATATTTTTAATAAAACTGTCCACTCCTTTATTTTGAAGACCCACAGCATTGAGCATGCCCGAAGGGGTCTCTGCCATCCGGGGATAGGGGTTCCCTTCGCGAAGGTGTGGCGTGGTTCCTTTAAGAAAAACACCTCCTACCTTTGAAATATCATAGAAATCACTGATTTCTTCTGCAAAACCGGATGTACCTGAAGCCAGCATCACGGGATTTTTGAGTTTGAGTTCGTGAATATTTACCTTTAAATCTGCCATTTTAAATCATTAATATTAAAAACAGGACCTTCGGTACAGGCACATACATTTCCATTCACCGTGGGCTCAATACAACAAAGGCATACTCCAAATCCGCAGGCCATCAAATTTTCGAGTGAAACTTCACAAAAAATTCCATTTTTTTTGGCCTCTCCGGCCACTGCTTTCATCATGGGATCGGGACCACAAGCGTAAATCTTATCAAAACGTTTTAAATGTTCTTTGAAAACCGGATGCTGCGTGACAACACCACGGGTGCCAAGCGTTCCGTCTTCAGTGGTGAAATGGAGGTTACCATATTTGGTGTAAGCTTCAGCATCAATGTGGTCTTCCGCGCTGCGGGCGCCAATAAGAATGTCCACATTTTCGGGGGGTAACCCCGATTTCTTGGCTAAAAAAAGCATGGGCGCCAATCCGCTGCCCCCGCCTACGGCAAGAATCTTATCTTTCGATGAAGGCAATGTAAAACCTTTTCCCAGCGGATAGATCAGATTAAGGGTTTGCCCGGGTTGAATCTCAGTCAGTTTCCCTGAACCTCTGCCCAATATCTTAACAATTATGGAAAGGGTATTGGTCGAATAATCTGCCTCAAAAACCGAAAAAGGCCGCCGCAAAAATATTTCTACCGAATTTTTGATATCAATGTTGACAAACTGTCCTGGAAAAATCTCAGGAAGCGGTTTTTCAGCCTGAAGCCGAATAAGAAAGTTGGTGGCATTCAGTGGAATATTATCTGAGACAACAAAATCTGCAACTGTTTTTTTGCCCATATTTCATTGATTTGGCGGCAAAGATACAGATTATTTATTGCATTAAGAACCAATAGGGACACCAAATAGACCCAAAAAAAGGCGCCATAATGGTGCGGCCTTCTTCATTTTGATTGATTCATCTAAGGGGTTTGTAAATCGAATCGAATAAGAATATGTTACTCAATTCTCATCTTGTCTGGTTGTTGCTTTACGTATTTACATATATAAACAATTGAAAACACAAAAGTAAACAAAAAAATATTGACTCCTGAAAATTGATTGATGTGAACGTATTATCTCATTATTGGAGGATTGTAGGACGAAAAAGTGCCATCGGTGTACAAAAGAATTACTTTTTCCACGCTGTTTTCTACCTGTCCTTCATCATTAGCGGAAGAATTTTTCTTCTGGTTTTCTTTTGCAGGGGGAATGGATTGTTTTTCAGAAAGGCTTTTGTCTGGTTTTTCTTCCGCTTTTTCCATGTTATCACCGAGCATGGTCCCCTTACCGGTTATGAGCCAGCGGGCATCCACTTCGGGAAAACGCAGTAAGAAACGCTCAATAAACTGGGCTCCCGGTTTATTCCTGCCATTCAGAATGTGGGATATATTCGACCGTTGAACATCCAGTATTTCAGCTAATTTACCGGCATTTATCCCTATGAAATCCATATATTCTTTTATGCGCTCTTTCATGGTTACAACATATTTATACAAATGTAATGCATATTTGGCTGAACTCCGCATATTA
>CAYTDH010000146.1:0-9942 GCA_964436325.1 uncultured Tangfeifania sp. | reverse complement strand
ATAGAGAATAGAGAATAGAGAATAGAGAATAGAGAATATATAGAGAATAGAGAATAGAGAATAGAGAATAGAATAGAGAATAGAATAGAGAATATATAGAGAATAGAGAATAGAGAATAGAGAATAGAGAATAGGGGTAGTAGCTAATTGCTTGCACCCCCCCGTTGGGTGTAGCGATTTTCCCACTACATTTTTTTCTGCCGACCCCTGTGTAATGGAATCATAACTACGTTTAATTCAATTTATATGTAATGATTTTTCATGACAACCTTTTTCATTGTGTAGTTGTTTTCCCATGACAAACCAGTTATCCATTTGTAATGAGTTTTATATTACACAGACCTAGATTTAAAACCTAAGTAGATTGTAATTAGATAATCTATACAACAAGACAACCTCACCCTGATTAGATTAACTTATTCCAATTATTAAGATTCTCTTAATACCTATCCCATCAATCAGGTTCCCCCTTGATTTATCCATTCATATACCCACCAAATCCTTTCATTTTACCGTACAAAATTGATTTAAATTTTTAATCCGATATGCACCAGCATTAAATAATCAAAAGCCCATATACGGTGAGATTCAATCTCAATAAGTAGATATAAAAAAACCCTTGGGGAATTTAATCCCCAAGGGTTTAGACAATCAATCAACTAATCTATACTATGAAACAAGCCAACGTAATGAGTATTTAATTACGGGGACTGAAACTAAAATTAATAAGATATAAAATATCAAATCGTAGTCTTTAATGGATACGTTTAGAATGTACCCAACAAATCCGGCAATGATTAAAATTTTGAAAAGTTTTGTGTATAACATGAAGTCTATATATATTAATTATGTCATGGAAAACTTGATACCCATATTAAACGGGAATAAGATTCCACTTTGCTGATTTATATTCATTGCCCTTTGATATCATATGAGCAATGAATCCTTCCGGAATATATTTTCCATCATCAAGCATATGCGTATCATAAATCTCACTCCAGAACCCACTATGAATTTTATCGCCAGCATGGGCAATAATTGTAATGAGCTGCCCATTACCATTCACTGCATAAGATTGATCGGTCTGGATGGTTTTTGATTTTGTCATTGTATTCATAATTTTTGTGTTTTGTGTTTATGTGTTTTGTGTTTTTAGAAAAGTAATTGGCTGAAAGGGATTGGACCTTTCAGCTTTGTAATTAATCCATCAATACAACCTCACCAAATGGTGGATTGAATCGATCATTCCTTCTTGTGAGGACCCATAGGACGGGGCGTTGAGGATCGTCACCAAATGACCAGCACATCCCATCAGTGATATAGATTAGGCATTCACTGGTTTCATCATCATTAAATGCTTTAACGGCAGGAGCGAAATCAGTCCCTCCCCCATATATCAATTTAATGTCCTTGTCATTTTCGATTGTATCGATTGCATGAATACGATCAGAACAATAGCAAGCTTTCAATGTGCTATTGTGTGCTTCATCCATGCAATGAAGAATATCCCTTGCCTCCGTAACAAGTCTTTTGGCGTCTCTTGCACAAGACCCGGAAACGTCTAAGGCAAAGAATATATCCCCAACTTCATAGGAATGTAATGACGGAATAATGAATTCACTTGAGGCGAATCTTTGATCCGGTTGCATGTATGAAAAATCATTACATGCAAGTGATGTAAGGAAACGATTTAAAACTTCCCGCCAATCCATTCTTGAACCAGATTCAAATTCAATATCTGAAATTACTTCCGACATTCCTTTTCCGAATGTATTCATAATTTCATTCTTTTGATCTGTATTCAAAGATTCATTTTCCTCAACGGCAGACATTGCACGTTTCAGATTGTTCTTGGATTGTTGAAGCTTTTCCTTTGCTTCCTGTTTTGCCTCATCCAGTTCTGTATTGGAATAATCATCACCATCATCTTTCTTTGGTTCACTGAATGAACCTCCGGATGATTGAGACTGTTTCTTTTTCTGCTCCTGTTTCTCTTTCGATTCTCCCTGTATGGTTTTATAAATGTCTTCCGCAGACATTCCCTTATATTGATAATCCAATAACCATCCATCCAATTTTTCAAATCCCATTGCATCAAGCAAAAGGTTGATTGCGTAATCTGTAGCGACATTCCAAAGACGGGCATCCTTTTGCCTTAGTCTATAATGATGAGCGAATGCAA
The DNA here is from genome assembly GCA_964436325.1 of uncultured Tangfeifania sp. Taxonomy (GTDB): domain Bacteria; phylum Bacteroidota; class Bacteroidia; order Bacteroidales; family Prolixibacteraceae; genus Tangfeifania. The sequence continues at coordinate 7,760 of CAYTDH010000146.1, read as the reverse complement.
CGTGACAGACCTCATGAGCAATCAGGGTGACAAGTTGAGGATAAGTTAATGTAGCCAAAAATTGCTCATTAAACTTAATCGTTTTGCCATCCGTTAATGCGGTTGGATTGTTTTCGGTATTGTCAATTTCCATTGACAAACCGAAAAGAAACGAAGCGATAAAAGGAGACTGTTTAAGCAATCTCATTTTGGCATCATTTATATTTTCATATTTCATAGTTTTATCCTTTGTTGATTATTGTCTTTTGTATCTACTAAGTAAATACATGATTGCCCTCCAAAGGAATTAACCTTTAGAGGGCAAGCTGTATTTGCTTAATCCTTACAAATATAATTTATGTAAGTTTCAGTTTCCTTTAATTCAGGATGGAATTGAAGAAGAGTTGCAAGGATGAATTCCTTAGACTCTCCCCCCATCCGGTTCAGATAGGTGTAAATCGTATTGAAATTTTCCTTACTTGCATTATGAGCAAGGGCAAGGCCAATTGAGTAAACCTTATCAAGTTCCTGCTCCGGACTGAACAAAGGGGCCGTTGTAGGATCTTTCAAAATTTGCGGAATAATTCCCTTCAATTCGTTTATGGTTTTGAGGAAAGCGGAAAACTTAACAGCTTCCGATTCTCCAACACAACCAGCAAACAAATCTGTATCAGTTAAGCCAATACTAAGGACCTTACTCAACCTTTCCCAATTTCTTGGTGAAGGTGTATTTGCAATGTCCTTACAAACTTTAAAATCAACCAACGATTCAGGATAAGTTTGAATATAAAACAAAACTTCCTTTTGTATCCGTTTAGTTGATACGCCCCATTGAATCCATTGTTTAGGATCAACTTCCATATGAAGAATCAAGGTTCTGCCTTTTAAAGGTTCAATCACTTTTGAACCTCCTGCCCCATGAGAGGCGGCATTTGACAAAACAACAAACTTGACGCAATCCGGTATCCGTTTTCCCCCTACAATTCTCGCCTCAATCATTTGCATCAATGCTGCTTGCATCAATGGCGTTGATTGTATCAAATCATCAATTACAACAAGCAAAGGCTTGTCTGCATTGAGAATCTTATAGCTAAAACCATAAGGAAGAAAATCCGCTTGTTCATCATTCAATTTGAATGGCAAACCGGAAACGTCAGTCGGATTCATCATTGACGGAATTAGAATTTCATAATTCCATCCAAGATTTTTAGCAATCCCTTCAGCAATTTGCGTTTTTCCGATTCCGGGTGATCCAACTACAAAGGGAACAATTCCGTTTGTAATTAAAATTTCAATACGATTGATGATGATGGATGTTTTCATATATCTCCTTTTTTGTTGATTATTGTCTTTTGTATCCGTTTTTAGACACATGGCTGCCCTCCAAAGGAATTAACCTTTGAAGGGCAGATTGTATTTAAAAACTTAGAACAAACCCTTACACTCTTTTTCAAGCTCCGCAAGCGATTCGTTCAGAGTATCGTTTTGCTTTTCAAGGAATTCCCTTGTTTCCTTGGTATCTGCCTCCGGGGAAGCCTTTTCAAGCTTTTGCTTGGCTTCACGAATTGCCGGGGCATTGACCTGATTTACAAGGGAAATGACCTTATCGCAGACCTCGACAAACTTTTCTTGATTCTCATGACCAAGATCCATTTGTTTGAGAACCTCCGCTTCAGTAATGACATTTTCAATACTGGCTTCCTTAAACCGATTTGCTTCGCCATCAATGTATTTGCAAATCGATGACGTAAATTCAGCAAACTGATTTACAAGACGAGAAGTTTTTTCCCGTTCTGCCGTATCAAGCAATTCACTACTCTCTTCGGGAAAGAGGTCTGTAGAAAGCTTTGAAAACCCTTTCCTTACACCATACCCCTGAATTTCCGCTTCGGTTGGATAAAGATTTGGATCAAAATCATCGCCAAAATATTGACGGTCATTTTCGATCATTTGAGGAAGTGTAGTGATAAAATCACTCTTAATTTCCTCAAGCTCAATCTCCAATTCCTTAAGCTTTTCCCTGAAGGTTTCAAGAAGGTGAACGGAAACCAGATTTGCTCCCCGGAAAGACAAATCAAGCGTGTAGCGATTAATCACTACAGCAAGTTTGTTTTTCCAAGTCTTCGCATTGGCGATACAATCCCAATCCTTATTTTGATCGGGATCTTTCATCTTGATCCTTTGCGTCACCCTTTGACAACCCTTACCACCCTGACCTTTCCATTTTTCCGTAGCGGTTTTACTGATACGCACCGAATTTGTAGGAACGTGAATTTCCTTTTGAAAAAGGACCGCATTCCTTTGCGATACAACCTTAGAGGTTGTCTTTTTTGTAGCGGTTTTTTTCGCTACGGTCTTTTTGGTGGTCTTTTTGGCGGAGGAACGATTTGTTTTTGTAGTTGTCATAATAATACTTTCTTTTTTGATTATTGTTTAACTGTATTCACTCATTGAATACATGATTGCCCTCCCCATCAAAAAGACAGGAAGGGCAAATTGTATTCAACAAAAAACTACAAAATCAATCCTTTGGTATTTACTAAGGGGATCGGCTAATGATGACGGTTGCCATCAAAATTCCGTTTAATCCCTCTTACTCAATCAAGGTCAGTGGAAAGAGCCATAAGGCACACTTCTTAAGCCATTCACCCTTGATCCCCTAGAGGAACCCTTTTCAACTGGAAAAGAACGATTGAGCCAGCATCTTCTAATAAAGCGGAAAATAAGGCAAGTTTAATTTTATTTAAAATAACCGTTTTAACACTTTTTTTACAATTCTATGAAAATTTCCATTGGAATTGTGGAATTATGTAAAAAATTTGCTAAAGAATAAATTATTCGATTTTATATTTGACCTCATCCTTTATATATGGGAAACTTTTTGGACAGTGATAAAGGGTGACGAACTCAGGAAAGCCACCCACCCTACGCATTTATAAAACCTAAACAGACCTTTGGATAATTTTACCACAAAACAAAATACCTTGTCAAGAAAAATCCAAACTTTTTTCAACTAACATTTTTAAGCCATACTGTCAAACAAAATCGTAGAATCAGAGAATTTATTTTATGATTAGATTAGCTTATACCATAGATAAAAAACTGTTGACAAACTAATAGTCCTCCCCTTGAATGGCTGTAGTTATAAAACAACTACTTAAATTGTTCTTTCATATTTTAAAGCTATTTTAATCAAAGCAAATTTTAACCGAGGTATTTAGATTCTGGTTACATAGTATTGTATTTAGATTCTGGTTACATCATATATAATCAGTTGAACTATATGGGCACTCCAATGGTTCGTATAAAACCTCACACCCAATATATCATTAATAATGATATTCCATAAGGGATTATAACTTTCATAAGAACGATTGATTAATGTTGTTTATTGTCAAAAAGAGAAAGGACTGATTACCCTTTCTCGAAAGTTAAAGCCACACCTTAATTTTAAGGTGTGGCTTTCTTTTTCTTAGAAGTAAAAAATCACTATGTTTTTTAATTATAGCTCTAGGACGAATTTAAATTTCCCCTAGAGAAACAATTACATAAAGTATTGATTATTATATACTAATAAAAATACCCCATTTTTGGGTATGATTTTACTTATAAGTAAAAATAATCCATTTGTTCCGAGAATTTCGTGGGAAAAAGCTGTTCATTTCCACAACAAAAGTATATAAAACAGGCAAGTCATATCGAACTTGATATTCATATATAACTTTTTTATCATGGAATTATTAATATATGTAGAATTATACAGTAATTCAAACCATAATATATGATTTAAATTCCACATGGATAAAACAATTTAAAATATATAACTAATTCATATAAAACAAGTTAACCATATAAAACAAGTTAACCATATAAAACAGATTAATCATAATTATCATTTAATATATCCTTTAGATTATCCTTTTCCATATTTACTCTACTCTCAAGCAGTTTACGTACAGATGGATACATGGTTGGCTTATTCAAAATTCCCTTGTCTGTGTACCAATAATACCCTCTTTCAAAGGGATTATGGACAACACAATCACTGTGAGTCAATAGAAGGTTAATTATATCATTCGTTTTCATAATCTAAAATATCCCATTCCTCTGCCGCATAATATGCTGCATCTTTATCTGAATATCCAGCTTTAATATGAATATTATATTCTTCTTTACAATCATCCTCAAGCCCATATTCCTTGGCATATCTCATCATGCACTCATACCAAGTTTCATCATCTCTATTTTTTCTTAATACTAACATAACTATTGTTTCCTTCCCATATAGATTTTATTAAGTAAATCATATGCCTCATCAGCCGATTCCTTGTCTCGAAAATATGCCAAAGGATACAGTCTTGCCCCTTTGTCATCACTTTTAAATACATTTAAAGAAAGGTTTTTTCTATAAGGCATCTGTGATATGCCTAAACAGGTTTTAGTATCATCTTTCACAATACAAAACATTTCATATTCATTATTTTTCATTATCTTGGATTATTAAAACCAAAAACTCATTATGTCAAATGGAAAATATACCGTATTTTGCGACATTTCATCTATCAAAAATTTGATTTTCCCCTAGAGCTTCAATGGTGTAAGTTCTTTATAATTAACATATTATAAATAATGTCGCATTTTGCCGTATAATTATTTTTTTAAGGGGAATATAAGATTAATTTTCTGGATTCTGTGATGATAATTCAATACCATCATCACCCCTTTTCCTTAATATTACCTCAATTACTCTGGCAATATAAGAATCATCTGATAATTTATCTGCCTCTTTTTCCGCATCCTCTTGATTCTCATAATAATAACTATGTGTTAATATTTCCCCATGAGGTATATTCTCCATCATTATTATTCCATAAATTGTTTCTTCTTTATATTTCATTATATTCTCCCTGTTAATAATACTTATTTCTTGTATAATTAAATGCCTCTGCCAGAATACAAAAGACAAAAATTAATATTGACCAAAAGCTTAAAGTATGAATTGCTGCAATAATTGCCCCTGTTATTGCTGAATATTCCATTATATACATAAATTCTTTACTCATTTATATTTCCTCCATTGATAAATTAATATATTTTTATTATAATCTCTTGTGACTCTTAATAGATATCCATATTTTATTTTTCTACTTTCCGGAATTACCGGATAGTTATTCTCAAATAATATATTATATATTTCTGTTATATTCAAATCCGAATTTACCGGAAAAGTTATTTCGCCTTTATATATCATTATTCTTTTTCTTTAGACTTATATTCTATATATCCTTTTATCCCCTTTGTCCAGCTTTATTTGGCTTTATTTGGCTTTATTTGGCCCTATTTGGCCTTTTGTGGGGGATTGTGGGACCATTATGGTGGATTATGGGTTAAAGTGGGTTTTACAATTTTTAAATTATAAATTCATTTTTTACACCAAAACATTATTTTCCTCCAATAACCAATAATACCCTCGAAACCATCTCATCCATTCTAAAAATAATTGTGCATTATTGGAATAACTGTGTGAAATATTACTGGATTTAATGAATGATTTCATGTCCATAAATTCAACCAGATTTTTATTTTTCTCAACTAACTTTGGTTCTTTTAATTTCATAATTTATAATCCCAGACAGAATTCCTGACAGAATACCTAATAGAATCCCCAACAGAATTCCAGATAGAATTCCTGACAGAGAATACTCGACAGAATACCTGATAGAACCCTGAACAGTATTAAAAATAGAATACTCGACAGAATACCTGATAGAACCCTGAACAGTATTAAAAATAGAATCCTCGATAGGAAGATTCCAGATAGAATGCCTGATAGGGACATTTTCAATAAACTTTGGTTCTTTTAATTTCATATATTACAAATTTAAAAAGCTTCAATTTCATATCTGTCATGTCCATGTTTCTGTTTACTTCTATACTATATGGCTTAAGGTTCAAGCTAAAAGTGAAAAAGTACATGGATGAAAAACCAAACTCATTTATTAATGGGTGTTTTGTTTTATTAAAATTCCTTTGGAGTATCTTTGGTTTATTTAACATTGGTTATCATCCAGCTTGAATCTGGGAAAACTTTTTCCGGAAGTCCTATTGAATTAATCAATGCTTTTCCTATTGGATGATTGTTCCCTCTATAATCATGCCCTGCTATAATCCCACCTGATTTAACTTTCTTCTTTGCCAATAATATATCAATCAACACCCCCTCATATGTATGATCCCCATCTATATATACGACATTAAGTTCCGGTAAAGAATGGAAGGCTTTTATAAAATCCATTTTCATTTTATACAGTTTTGTTTTTGTCCCCCTTATCACCTTACTGGTTCTTTCATCAAAGAGCTTTTCGACCTCAGCCATGGGGGATTTTGAGGCAATATCGTTATCATCATATCCCTCTGCCCATGGGTCAATGGCATAATATTCCTTTATTTTATTTGATTTTAAAAATAGAGATGTGCTTTCTCCTGTGTAACATCCGATTTCTGCCATACATATATCATTGGGTAGATGGTTTATTAATTTTAACAATCCATCATTTTCTTTTAATCTCATTTGAATAATCATAATTTATTATATTTAAAATATTTCATAGGCATATCATCTAGGTATGCATAGATATTTACAAATTCAGATAATGCCCCTCTTTTATAAACTTCTTTTAGTTTTGGATGTGCTAATAATAATGGTGTGTTAAAGACGAAATATCGGGTAAATACCCCTTCCCGAATTGGGAGATGATCCGTCTTTATTGGTTTTCTTAATATAATTTTTGGTGATTTAAGCTTCATAATTCATATAATACCAAATACGATAATAACAATTAAAAATAACTAAATTATCTATTGTTGAATGATATAGATCTCTACCAATATATGTTACAATTGACTCTCTCATGGTAAACCTAATATAGCTTCCATCAGATTCCAAGGGCGTATTATCATTATCAACTAACTTTGGTTTTTTTAATGTCATAATTTATAATTTCTTACAGAACCCCTGACAGAACCCCCGACAGAACCCTTGATAGAATCCCCTACACCGACAGAACTCCAGATATAACACCAGACAGAATACCTGACAAAATCCCTGATAGAATCCCCGACAGGATTCCAGATAGAACCCCCGACAGAATTCCTTGGGGAAAATTTTTTAATAAACTTTGGTTCTTTTAATTTCATGATTCACAATATAATTTTTAACAGAATCCATCATTTTAAAATTTCTAATGGTTCCTTGCTCCCACACACATTCCCATATATAATCACTGACAGAAGTAATAATGAAACTTTCCACAGAATCAAAAATCTTTTTATTTATTGATGAGATGATATATAAATCATTAAACTTTGGTTCTTTTAGTTTCATAGTTTATAATTCCTTACAGAATCCCTGACAGAATCCTTAATAGGATTTTCAATAATCTTTGGTTCTTTTAATTTCATAGTTTATAATTCTGTATATAGTCTGTAGTGGAAATCTCAATAAAATTATCTACGGATTCCCTGATAGATTTCATGACAGAATATTCAAGTGTATGTACAATACTTTTCCAGATATTATGTCTTGTGTAAGAACAATTTTTAATAAACTTTGGTTCTTTTAATTTCATAATTTATAACCTTTAATAGAATCCCTGACAGAATACACGACAGAATCATTGCCAGAATACATGCCAGAATACCTCAAGATAAATTCCCTTTCAATAATCTTTGGTTCTTTTAGTTTCATAGTTTATAATTCCTTACAGAATCCCTGACAGAAT
>CAYTDH010000145.1:2754-9963 GCA_964436325.1 uncultured Tangfeifania sp. | reverse complement strand
TGGTCCCAGGGTTTTTTATCATCCAAAGAGATTAAGATTGACTTTTCGGGCTTTGTGCGTAACGATTTCATCATTGATTCGCGCCGGAATGTGGATGCCTGTGATCATTTGCTGGAAATTTTTCCGCAAAAGCCGGATTACGACAGCAACGGAGAAGACATCAATGCCCAGCCCAGTGCCCATTTTTTGAATACGTTCACCCGTTTCGGTACGGGGATGTCGGGCCTTAGTATGGGCGAGGCAGCAGTTGATGCCTATGTGGAGGTTGATTTTACAGGAGGGTCTGCTACCAACAGCCTGCGTTTCCGTCATGCCTATACCCGTTTTCGCTGGCCCAAGACCACCTTGCTTTTTGGCCGTACCTGGCACCCTACATTTATTGAAAAGGTTTTTCCCTCCACGCTCAATGAAAACACCGGTTTACCTTTTCAGGTGTTCAACCGCAGTCCGCAATTAAGGCTGACCCATTCGCTGAGTGACCATGTTGATTTCATTGCCGGAGCGGTATACCAGTTTAAGTATGCCAACACCGGGCCCTCCGGAAAGACCTACCGTTACCAGCGCGAAGCAATGGTTCCGAACCTGCATGCCCAGCTTCAGTTTTACAACGAAAACTGGGTAGTGGGAGCGGCACTTGACTGGAAAAGCATTCAGCCCCGCACGTCCACCACGGGATCGATGGGGAATTTTGTGACCAACGAGAAACTGAACACCCTGGCCGGCATGGCTTATGTGAAATTTACCCGCAATAAATTTCAGGTGAAAGCCAAAACAATGTACGGGCAGAACGTTTGCGAAAGCCTTTTGCCCAGTGGTTACGGCATTGCCTCCCTGGATGCGGCCACCGGCGCAGAAACTTATACTCCGCTCAATCATGTTTATAATTGGATAAATGTTATTTATGGAACCGACCTACAGGTTGGACTTTTTGCCGGATACCTCAAAAACTTCGGTGCCAGTGACGGGCTTGCTTTAGATATGCTGTATGGATTTGGGACGGATATTGACCGGATTTCCAAAGTATCGCCCCAGTTAATCTACAATTATCAGAATTTTATGTTTGGCTGGGAAATCAGCCTGACAACGGCTGCATACGGAGAAAATGATTTTGATGACAAAGGGAAGGTCAAAGAGACCTCTAATGTTACAAATTTTAGAAATATGCTTTCAATTGCTTATAAATTCTGATTTTCCTTTTACTTTTGTTTGAATTTTTAAAATTTAGGTGTTTTTCAGAAGAAACACTTTTTGTAATTGAGCTAAATCAAGATTTATGGCCTTTGAAGTTTCCGTTTTTTTGGAGAATAAGATTTCTCATTTTGAGAAGATTACAAGTGTTTTAACATCCCGGAAGATCAATATTCGTTCACTTACGTTAAGCAATATCGTACACGGATGGGGGGTGCTTAACCTGCTGGTTGATCAGCCTGAGAAAGCCTATCAGGTTTTGGCAGAAGCCGGCAATTCTGTGGTTTTACGGGAAGTCATTGCCCTTGAAATGAAAGATGAAACAGGAGGATTGGATGCTTTGCTGGTGAAGATCAGCCGGGCGGGGATTCATATTGAAAATGCATACAGTCAATTGATTACGGAAACCGGGATGGCCCTCCTTATTCTGGATGTACCCGATGTGCTGGATGCCCGGAAAAGGTTTCAGGAGAACGGCATTCCAGTTTTGGAAGACAACATGGTTTACGGACGATAAACAGAGCAGACAAAGATGATTTGGAACGAGAAAATAGAATGTGCCTCGCGCGACGAGCTGGCATCGATTCAAAGCAAACATTTAATTCAAACAGTCCAGCGGCTGTACCATAATATTCCGAGTTACCGAGCCAAGATGCAGGAGAAGGGATTGGTTCCCGGCGATATCCGGTCGGTTGAAGACCTGCACCACTTGCCTTTTACGTATAAATCGGACCTTCGCGACAACTATCCTTTTGGGATGTTCAGTGTACCGATGAGTGAGATTGTGCGTGTTCATGCCAGTTCGGGAACAACCGGTAAGCCCACGGTGGTAGGGTATACCCGGAATGATTTAAACATGTGGTCGGAGGTGGTCACCCGGTCGCTCGGGATGGCCGGGGTGCACCGGAATGACATTGTTCAGGTGGCCTATGGCTACGGTTTATTTACCGGTGGACTGGGACTTCATTATGGTACGGAGAATCTTGGGGCTACGGTCATTCCCATTTCCGGCGGCAACACCAAAAAGCAGATTCAGTTGATGCAGGATTTTGGCACTTCGGTTATTGCCTGTACGCCTTCTTATGCTTTGTTTTTGGCCGAAGTGATGCGTGAGATGGGTGTCGATCCCGCCACGCTTAACCTGCGTGTTGGCATCTTTGGTGCCGAGCCGTGGAGTGAAAACATGCGCCGGGAGATCGAAGCCCAACTTGGATTGAAAGCCATTGACATTTACGGGCTCAGCGAAGTGGTAGGCCCGGGAGTTTCCTGCGAATGCCAGGAGCAGGCGGGGATGCATGTCAATGAGGATCATTTCATTCCGGAGATCATTAATCCCGATACGCTGGAGCCTGTTGCGCCCGGCGAAACCGGCGAACTGGTTTTTTCCACGGTTACCAAAGAGGGGATTCCGATTTTACGTTACCGTACCCGTGACCTGACCCGGCTGAATTACGGGAAATGTGCGTGCGGCCGGACCCTTGTCCGCATGGAAAAATGCACCGGTCGTACCGACGATATGCTCATTATTCGCGGAGTGAATGTATTCCCCTCGCAGATTGAAAGTGTGCTGCTGGAGATGAGTGAGACCGAACCGCATTATCTGTTGATGGTAGAGCGCGAGGGAACACTCGATGTGCTGAAGTTGCTGGTAGAAGTGCAGGAGCAGTTTTTCTCCGATGAAATCAGGGAACTGGAAGCCCTGCGTAAAAAGATAACTGCCAATATTCAGGGGACGCTGGGCATATCGGTGGATGTGAAGCTGGTAGAGCCTAAAACCATCGAGCGTTCGGCAGGGAAAGCCAAAAGGGTGATTGATAATCGAAAAATTTAAAAAAATGAAGGCAAAACAAGTTTCTGTTTTTTTGGAAAACAAAACAGGCCGCCTGAATGAGGTTGCCCGGATTTTAGGCGATGCCGGCATCAATATATCCGCTTTTACGGTTGCTGATACCTCCGATTTTGGGGTTTTGCGCCTGATTGTTTCCGATCCGGATGAGGCGTGTAACGTTTTGAAGAAGAATCATTTTTCGGTGCGCAGTACCGATGTGGTTCTCGCCAACAGCCCCAATAAGCCGGGTGCTTTATCGCGGATGTTGCAAATTTTGAGCTCCGAAGGCGTTTTTATTGAATACCTTTATGCGTTTTCGATGAACGACAACAGGGCAGTGATTGTTATTCGTCCGACCGACATTGATAAATGCATTGAAAAACTGGAGCAATACCGGGATGAATTTCCGGATGATGATGGGAATTACCGGATTTGAAGGATGATGGGCAATTCATGGAGTGAAGAAAGGGTGTAACACATAATTTGTATATTTGAATTGATTTAAAGAAATAGAATGAAGCGGATAGCTGTACAGGGGATTGTGGGGTCTTTTCACGAAGACGCCGCCGTAAAATACTTTAGTGAAAAGATTGATGTTGTTGAATGCAAGTCTTTTACCAGCGTGTGTGAGTGGGTCGATACCGATCAGGCCGATTATGCTGTTATGGCCATTGAAAATTCGATTGCCGGCAGTTTATTGAAGAATTACCAGCTCATTCGTGACTATCACCTGCGCATCACAGGGGAGATTTACCTTCATATTCAGATGAATCTGATGGTTTCCGCAGGTGTCAAGCCCGGTGATATTACGGATATCTATTCGCATCCTGTGGCCCTCCAGCAGTGTGTGGAGTATCTGGAGAAATATTTTCCGAATGCAAAGTTGCATGAAGGAATGGATACTGCTGCTGCTGCCAAATATATATCGGAAGAAAAGCCCGCCCATGCTGCGGCCATTGGCAATTTACGTTCGGCCGAACTGTATGGTCTGGAAATTCTTGAGACCGGTATCGAGACGAACAAAAAGAACTACACCCGGTTTTTGATTCTGTCCAAGCATGGAAATCCTACCGAAAAGGCCAATAAAGCATCGCTCTGTTTTGAGGTAGGCCACTTTTACGGTTCTTTGGCCAGGGTACTCAATGTATTTGCCGAGAATGAGATCAACCTGGCCAAAATCCAGTCTGTACCGGTCATAGGAAAACCTAATGAATATACCATTCATGTGGACATTGAATGGGAGAAACCCGAGAATTACGACCGGGCGCTGCACCAGGTGCTGAAAAGTGTTTCAAGTCTGGCGATTCTGGGAGAGTATGTTCGCGGAGAATTGCATATGCATGATCAGTAAAAAAAATAGAGATAAGATGAATAAAATTGGTTTGTTTTTTGGTCCCCTTGATGGTGCGGTGCACCGGGTAGCCAACAAAGTAAAAGATGCCATAGGAGAGGAAAAGGTAGAAATGGTGCCCGTGAAGGATGCTACGGTTGCTGATTTGGAAAAATATGACAAAATCATTTTTGGTCTTTCCACAGTGGGAAAAGACACCTGGAGTTCGAGTTACACCAATGTTGACTGGGCCAAATTCCTGCCTGAAATAGGGAAAACCCATTATGAAGACAAGACGGTTGCGATTTTCGGATTAGGGGATCATGTGACTTATGCCCCTACTTTTGTTGATCATATTGGTCTTCTTGGCCGTGAATTAATGAAGAATGGTGCTTCGCTGGTGGGGCAGGTTCCGGAGGAGGACTATGAGTATGACGATTCGGAAGCCGTGATTGACGGGGAGTTCATCGGTTTACCTGTAGACGAGGACTTTGAGCCTGAACTCACCGACGAGCGGGTTCAGAAGTGGGTTGAGCAGCTTCGGCCGCATTTTGGTTTTTAATCATCTGAGAAAAAATTGGAACAATGAATAATTCACCTTTTGACAAAGGCATTATCGACGAAAAGATCAGGGAACTGCGGATTGCTGATATCGGAAAAGCCTCGATTCGTGAGATTGTTGCCCTGGTGAATTTGGTTGAAGAGGAGACCGGGATGAAATACATCCGTATGGAGATGGGTGTTCCGGGGCTGCCCCCCGCAAAAACAGGCGTGGAGGCGGAGATTGAAGCCCTGCAGCGTGGAGTGGCTTCCGTTTACCCGATGGTTGATGGCATTAAGCCCCTGAAGCAGGAAGCTTCCCGTTTTGTGAAAAAATTTTTAAACATCGGCGTTTCCCCCGCCGGTTGTATACCAACCACCGGGTCTATGCAGGGAACCTATGCTGCTTTCATGGCAGCGGGCCATGTTATGGAGGGGAAGGATACCATTCTGTTTATTGATCCGGGGTTTCCGGTTCAAAAGCAGCAGATGCAAGTTCTGGGGCAGCCTTATGAAACCTTTGATGTGTTTCATTTCCGGGGTAAAAAACTGCGCGATAAAATAGAATCGTTCCTTTCCCGGGGGAATATTTGTTCCATCGTTTATTCCAATCCCAACAACCCCACCTGGATTTGCTTCACTGATGAGGAGCTTCAAATCATTGGCGAACTGGCCAACAAGTATGATGTGATGGTCATGGAGGATCTGGCCTATTTTGGTATGGATTTCCGTCAGGATTTGTCCAGTCCGGGGCAGCCTCCTTACCAGAATAGTGTTGCTAACTATACGGATAATTACATTTTGTTTATTTCCAGTTCCAAAATCTTTTCGTATGCCGGTCAGCGGATTGGGCTGATGGTGATCTCCGATGCCCTTTTCGGGCGCGACTTTCCTGCCCTGCAGAAACGATTCGGCGGAACCAATTTTGGAAATACCATAACCCTCCGGCTGTTGTATGCGTTATCTTCGGGTACGAGCCATTCGGCCCAGTGGGCCCTCACAGCCATGTTAAAAGCTGCCAGTGACGGACAGTTTAATTTTGTGGAGGAGGTTAGGGAATATGGCGAAAAAGCCAAAGTGATGAAGAAACTGTTTTTGGAAAACGGATTCCGGATTGTTTACGAAAACGACCTGGATGAGCCTATTGCAGATGGTTTCTATTTTACCTTGTCATACCCGGGCATGACCGGCAATGAGCTGGTCGCCAACCTGCTTTATTATGGCATCAGCGCCATTGCACTGGACAATACAGGCAGTGAGGAAGAAGGTATCCGGGCATGTGTTTCCTTTGTACAACGGCAGCAGTTTTCAGACCTGGAGCACCGGCTTAACCTTTTTCACCAGCAGTTCGGTCAATAAGAGGAAATAGGAAACCATTGTGGACCAGCAAAAAATCATAGCCCGCTATAAGCTCACCCTTGAGCTTCTCGAACAGTTTGAACTAAAGAATAAGCCGTTCATCCTGAAAAAGGGCGAGTCGTTTATCGATTACGGAGAAAAGACCAAGAGAATCGGTATTCTAATCGATGGATTACTTTATTCTTCTTATGTGGCGGATAGCGGTTCCGAATGGATTTCGCGTTTTTTCTTTCCGCCCAACAATTTCATTGTCAGTAATCATCAGGAGTTTTATTCAGGGAAAAACTCCACGGAATCGATTCGCGCCTATGAGGATTCAAAATTGTTGACCATAGAAAAGGATGAATTCAAATACCTGCTTGACCACAACTCGAAGTTTGAGCGCTCCGTGCGTATTTTGGCCGAGGAAAGCTATATCCAGGCCATGGAGAGGGTCCATTCTTTCCAGTCGCTGAATGCCGAGCAACGCATCCGGAAATTTTTTGATGAATACCCCGAGTTGGGAAAAAAGTTGCAACGCCAGCACATTGCCTCCTATCTGGGAATTCACAGGAACATTCTCACCCGCTTTCTTTACAAAATTTAGGTTTTTTCAGGAAACGCAACATTAGTTGCATTCTTTTCGTGATGGATAAAATAGTTTTACTTCATCATTTGAATGTTTTTTACAGCAGACATAAACAAATGATTTGTTTTTAAAAATTGGGAATAACTTACGAATTGAAAGCAAGAAAAAAATTAGTTACAGAACCTGATTTTTTTGGTATTTTTTGAGGGAAAAGGTTTTTAATTTTAGCAGAAAATTTGGTGATTATGGCAAAAGTAAGAGGAGCAGTAGTTGTTGACAAGGAGGGATGCAAGGGATGTGGATTGTGTGTGGAAGCGTGTCCGTCAGATGTATTGTCATTACATAAAGAAGTAAACAGCCGGGGGTACCATTATTCTTATATGGAGCACCCGGAGG
>CAYTDH010000145.1:0-2744 GCA_964436325.1 uncultured Tangfeifania sp. | reverse complement strand
TGCATTGGTTGTGCCAATTGCGGTGTTGTGTGTCCTGATACCTGTATTTCCATATACCGGGTGAAGGTGTAGTGAAGGATAAACCAAAAACAAAAATCAAAGCAATAGAATAATGGGGGAATTAAGATTAATGAAAGGCAATGAGGTGTTGGCTGAAGCAGCCATCCGCTGTGGGTGCGACGGTTATTTTGGTTATCCCATTACACCTCAGTCGGAAGTAATGGAAACACTGATGTTGCGTGAGCCATGGGATGAAACAGGGATGACCGTCCTGCAGGCCGAAAGTGAGGTAGCTGCCATTAATATGCTTTATGGGGCAGCGGGCTCAGGGAAAAAAGTTATGACTTCTTCTTCGAGTCCCGGGATCAGCCTGATGTCGGAAGGAATATCTTACATTGCAGGGGCTGAGTTGCCCTGCCTGGTGGTGAATGTGCAGCGCGGAGGTCCCGGCCTGGGAACGATCCAACCCTCGCAGGCCGACTATTTCCAGGCGGTGAAGGGGGGTGGTCACGGCGACTACAAGATGATTGTGCTGGCTCCCTCCTCCGTTCAGGAGATGAACGATTTTGTGGATTTGGCTTTTGAGCTGGCCTTTAAATACCGGAATCCGGCGATGATTTTGACTGACGGTGCCATTGGCCAGATGATGGAAAAAGTGGAATTGTCGGATTACAAAGCGCGTTGGACCGACGAAGAGATTGAAGAAAAATGGGGAAGCTGGGCGACCCGGGGAAAACCCGGAACAAGGGAACGCAATGTTATCACTTCCCTGGAACTGGATTCAGATAAAATGGAGGCCAACAACCGGCGTTTTCAGGACAAATACCGTCAGATGGAAAAGGAAGACCAGCGCTATGAAGCTTTTCAGTGCGACGATGCGGATTATGTTCTGGTGGCTTATGGTACCTCGTCGAGGGTGTGTCAGAAATCGGTAGAAATTGCACGGGCCAAAGGACTGAAAGTGGGATTATTGCGGCCCATTACCCTGTTCCCTTTTCCCAAAACCATTATCGGGGAATTATCGGACCGGGTTCAGGGATTCTTATCGGTGGAAATGAACGCCGGACAAATGATTGAAGACATCCGCCTGGCCGTTCATGAAGCAGGCTGCGGACGTCATGTGGAACACTTCGGCCGGATGGGTGGAATTATTCCCACACCTGGTGAGGTGGTTGATGCGTTGGAAAAAACATTTTTAAAGGAGGATTAGTATGGATGTAAAAGATATTATACGGCCTGAAAATCAGGTTTACGGGAAATCAAAAGTGCAGGTAGACACCATTATGCATTATTGTCCGGGGTGTACCCACGGAGTGATTCATAAACTTTTATCGGAACTGATCGAAGAACTGGACATTCAGGAAAAGACGGTGGGGATTGCCCCTGTGGGGTGTGCCGTTTTTGCCTATAACTACATCGATATCGACTGGCAGGAGGCTGCTCATGGGAGAGCGCCGGCAGTAGCCACGGGCTTGGTGCGGTTAAATCCAGATAAATTTGTTTTCACTTATCAGGGCGATGGGGATTTGGCTTCTATTGGAGCTGCTGAGATTATCCATGCCTGCAACCGGGGTGAAAACATGCTGGTGGTATTTATTAACAACGGAATATACGGAATGACCGGCGGTCAGATGGCCCCTACAACCATCGACGGCATGGTTACTTCCACTACTCCCGGAGGGCGTTGTGCCGGTCTGAACGGCTATCCGCTGAAGATGACCGATTTAGTGGCTCAGCTGCCCGGTACTTCTTACGTCACCCGCCAGGCAGCACATTCCGCTGCGGCTGTGCGCAAATGCAAAAGAGCCTTGAAAAAAGGCATTCAGAATGTCCTTCAGAAAAAGGGAACTTCTTTTGTGGAAGTGGTTTCTACCTGTAACTCGGGATGGAAAATGACTCCTGTTCAAGCCAATAAGTGGATGGAAGACAATATGATTCCTTATTATCCGCTGGGCGACCTCAAAGACAGTGAGAAAGGGGAAAACGCATCAAAAAATTAAAAAAAACCATCATGAATGAAGAAGTGATTATTGCTGGTTTTGGAGGACAAGGGGTTCTCTCTATGGGAAAAATCCTGGCCTACTCGGGAATCATGGAAGACAAGGAAGTGACCTGGTTCCCCTCTTATGGTCCTGAAATGCGGGGCGGTACGGCAAATGTTACCGTCATTGTCAGTGACAACCGTATTAGTTCTCCCATCCTCCATGAATTTGACACCGCTATTATTCTGAATCAGCAAAGCCTCGATAAATTTGAAAATGCTGTGAAGCCGGGGGGTACTTTGCTTTATGATCCCAATGGCGTGATTCATCCTCCTACCCGTAAGGACATCAATATTTATAAAGTTGAAGGCACCAAAACGGCGGTTGAAATGGGCAATCCCAAGGTTTTTAACATGATTGTTTTCGGGAGTTTCCTGCGTGTTAAGCCTATTTTGAGTCTTGATAATGTGGAAAAAGGGCTGCAAAAGTCGCTCCCTGAACGTTACCATAAGCTCATTCCCTTAAACCTGAAGGCTATCCGCAAAGGGGAGGAGATTGTGGAAACGGTGCATACCGTGTGAAGGGAGGAGGAGGTTGCCTGTCCGCCTACCGGCGGATCGTTGTTGTCTGTCCGCTCACCAGCGGAACCAATCAAAGATTTTCACAAAACACTTATAATGAATGAAATAATGAAGCCCCGATTCGGGTGTCATTTCGACGACGCAGGAGGAGAAATCTCTTGAATCAACAGATTTCTCCTTC
>CAYTDH010000144.1:0-10082 GCA_964436325.1 uncultured Tangfeifania sp. | reverse complement strand
TCCGCTTTCTCGTCGGAGCTGCAAAACATTACCCGGTAACCATGCAGCGCAGCTTCATTCTCGATTTCACGCCCCAGTTTTCCAAAAAACGGATTGGCTATATCGGCGATGATCAACCCAATGGTGTTGGTCTTTCCTGTCCGAAGCCCTTTGGCAATTTGATTGGGTTTATAATGGAGCTCATCGGCAAGACGGGTTACTTTGCGGATGATATCATCACTGATGCGGTGTTCTTTGGCTTTTCCATTCAACACCAATGAAACCAGGGTCTTGGAAACCCCTAATTTTTGTGCGATATCATTTAATGAAACTTTTTTCACGCGGACTCTTTATAACTGC
This sequence comes from uncultured Tangfeifania sp., assembly GCA_964436325.1. GTDB lineage: Bacteria > Bacteroidota > Bacteroidia > Bacteroidales > Prolixibacteraceae > Tangfeifania. The sequence goes on along the minus strand of CAYTDH010000144.1, from coordinate 9,743 downwards.
ATGGATATTAACCAATTTATTCAAAAAAATCCATTCCAAAAAGTCAATTCCCGCCACTAAAACTCCAAAACACTAAGTTTTCACGAAATATAGATTGCTGATTTGAAGATTTTTGATTTCGTGATTCCCTGGTATTTTCTCTTTTTTGGCTTTTCAGAGTGAATGCAGCAAAGATATAATTTTTCTCTGAACCCCTATTCACAAAATAAAATAGCAGCACAAGACATCCCCCTTCTGAGTTGGTTGGGCGGAAGCATTCTCCCGGGGGTCCGGCAGGCCTTATGCAGTGGAAAAATGATTAAATGTCCGGTCTTTTCAAATCCTGCCCAACATAAACATCCTTTTTCCTGCTTTCAGGAGTAACTTTTAAACGGATCAGCTTTCCTTGTTCCACGCGCCCTTCTACCAGTGTGTTTTGTTTGGCAAAAAGTTTGAAATCACAGTTCCAGTCATCCGGCCAGGCAGGCAGCAATACAATTTTTTCATCAACATCCTGCAGTAACATTCGTTGAAGAGCAGTTGCCGCTACCGAGGAATGCTGAACATCAGGCACGCCGTCGTGCGTTGACTTGAAGAAGCCCGGAAAACGCTGCTCAGGAACAGGGCGGTGTAAAGCCCAGATGACCTCTTTTTTTACCGAATCGGTCAGTCCGACCATGGCAGCCATAATGGCATCGGGGTGCCAGCCTCCGCGAAGGTGACCTGGCGACCAGCCCGGGTTTTTAAAATCTCCCTCATCAATCAATGTGGACCGGTTGCGATAGGTACGTTGTGCCAGTTCCAGTCCGGGTTTTCCAACACCAAAGATATGATAAGGGAAAACCGAATACAATTCAGCAACCTCAACATTTACTTTGGAGGACTTCATAACCTCCGCATTGGCTAAAATGGTTTTTCCGTTGTATTCCCAGGTTGGTATTTCCGGGACTCTTGCCAAAACTTCTTTCCAGTATTTCCGGTCAGATTCAGTGGTCAGGTGTTCGGGAAGTTTCAACAGTCTGTCAATAACACTCCTTAGTCCGGCAACAAAAGGCATTGGATTATCGCCTTTTCTGAATGATTCCAAAACATGCACATCCGGAAAATAGAGTTTTCCATCCTGATGAGGCCAGTGGACATCAAAAAACTTCACCACCTCCGAAGCAAAAGGAATAAGTGTATCCCGGGCAAATGCATCATTTTGGGTGTATTCATAGTGTTCGGCCAAATACCACGCCACTTCAAGACCCGCATTCCAGTGTGTACGGTGCCATTCATTTGCCTGTTGCCCCGGTTCCAGCCCTTCCCGGTTTACACCATAAACCCCGGGGGCAATAACGCCCCACAGCGTAGTCGATTCCCTGATGACCGTGCCCTCGTGTCCGAAAACAGCTTTGGTGTGGTCTTTCATTAAAGGAAACCCACGCATATAAAGCTCAATGAAGGGCATGGAATAATTAAATTGTCCTGAAGCATTCATGGAGTAGAAAGGCAAACGCAAATTTTGATGCAGCATCAGATTTCCCCAGGAACGATAGTCGGGATCGTCATGGTATCTGAAACCGGTATGGTTGCGTTGTGGAACCTCTGACATGGCAGGGGCAAACATGGAACCATTCCAGATAATGGGAAATTCACCCTCCCCTGCCATGGCATTTAAATACATGGCATAAGCATAGCCGGCACTTGTGGTATCCGCATCAGGCGTTCCTGAGATGTGAATGTAACTTTTGTCCCAAAAATTTTCCCACCAGGATACATGTTCTTTCCAATCGGCTTTCAGGTTTCTTTTCTGACGGGCATTTTCCTTCAGGGCCTTAACCCAGGCGTCAGCACTTTCGGTTTGCGCATTTAAAGTGTGTATTTGAATGTGGTTCTTTTTAGCCGGCTTTGAGGTTAATTCCGTTTTGGAAACCGGGGTGAATATGTCGCCAGTAACCATAACACCAAAAGTGCGGTCGCCCAGCACATTATGCAGGTTATCCGGCATGGGGATTTCCAGCGCTTTTATCGTCCATTCAAAAGCCTTCTCATGACTGTTACGGTGATACCAAAGAAGTGCATCTTTTTCTTCAACAATTACATCGGCCGATTCAACAATTCCGCCGGGAATTCCGGTGAAGTTAATTTCCTGTATTCTTTTTGGTTCTTTTCTCCACGAATGCAGTTTTACCTGAACGTCAAAATTATTTTGACTGTCATTCTCCACATGAATGATCTCGTTGTTGGCGTCAATCCAGATTTTTGATTGAAACCCATGGTCTCCCTTAAGATAAATGGCTCCCTGACGAAGGATTAATTCCTGTTCAAAATGGTTCGTGAAAGGATTGGGAGAAACGGCTATTTCAATGTCTCCTGGCTTTAAAAGACGGTGTGCCTCCGACCATGCATCAACATGCCTTACCGATACCCAAATATGGCCATCTTCAGTGACTGAAACCAGGGCTCCGGTAGTTCCATTGCCCAGAGGCATGGCATCGGAAACAATGGTACTTTTTTTATTCCAGGCCACATTGTATTCGACTATCCTGTTGGTTTGAGAAGACTGTTGGCAACTATTCATGAAGAGTGTTGCTGCCAGCAGAAAAAAAATGGTATTCAATTTATTTTTCATGGTGCTTTCAATTATTTTAATCCATTAATTCAGGAATAAGGAGCATTTTTGTTCCGGCAAAATACGCTTTTACATTTTCAATTACAAGTTCAGCCATCCTCCTGCTTGCCTCTATGGTGTTGGAGCCGCAGTGAGGAGTAAGTACAACATTCTTTAATTTTCTAAAATCAGCATTTAAATTCGGTTTATAGGGTTCCCGGGCAAAAACATCAAGTCCGGCCGCCTGAATTTTACCGTTTATCAGGGCCTCAAATAAATCCTCCTCGTTAATTAATTCGCCTCTTGCCGTATTGATGAAAATAACGCCATCTTTCATGCTGTCAATTTTGTTGCTATCGATAAACTCCATTGTAGACGGTGTTGTTCCAAGGTGAATACTAACCACATCAGCAGTCCGGACAACTTCATCAAAATTAGTAGTATACAAATCACAAACATTATCCGGCGCCAGATCGGTGTGGTCAAATGCAAGAACCTTCATACCAAACCCGTATTTGGCAATTTTTGCGACCGTCTGTCCAATCTGCCCATACCCGATTACGGCCAGAGTCTTATTTCTTAATTCAACACCCGTCAATCCCTTCCATTCATTATTTTTAAAAGATTGATCCAATTCAGGAATTTTCCTGACAACACTGAGAAGAAGTGCAAATGTATGCTCTGCAACCGAATCGGTAAGTGTGCCGGGGGTATATGCCACCTTAATATTTCGTTGCCTGCAAATATCTACAGGCACCGCGTTGTATCCCACACCGTAACGGATTACAGCAGAATCCACCTGTAACGAACCATAAAACTCCCGTGAATAAGCTTCAGCGCCAATAATAAAGCATTTAACTCCGTTTTTATGGTATTCCAGCATTGTATTTTCATCAAGAACCTTTGTTGTGATAAATTCAATATTGTATTTCCGGGATGCCGAATTAAAAACTTCAATGCTGCGTTGAAGAAGATCTTCCTGTAAAATAACTTTCATGAAATTTTGTTAAATATTATTTGGGAAACGATATTTTGGCGAATTCTTTTGATTTTTCCAGGATGAAGGTAGTATCCATACCACAGGCTATAAATTTATAACCATTTTTTATGTATGAGTGGATCTTTTCTTTTGTGGGATGTATTTCATGAATTCCCATTGTTACAGCGTGTTTTTTAGCTTTTTGATTGATATAATCCACAATCTTATTAAACTCTGGATTATCAAACTGCCCGGGAATATTCATGGACCCGGATAAATCATATGGCCCAACCAAAACAGCGTTCACGCCTTTGTGAGAAAAAATCTTATCGAGTTCTTTTAATGCATCAATATGTTCTATCATGATCGCAATAAAAATTTCAGTGTTGGCTTGCTCAAAGTATTCTTTCGACCATTCTCCGTAACCGGTACACCTTGGTATGGCAAAGGATCTTGAACCTTCCGGGGGATATTTAATATAGGAAATTGCTTTTTGAATCTCGTCATACGATTTTATCATGGGAATAACAATTCCTCTTGCCCCCATGTCCATATACTTTTTTATTTCCACCTCGTCATTCAGACTAACTCTCACAAAAGGTTCAGCCCCATGAAGTTCTATAGCCCGAAACATGTTGCTGGCGGTTTCCTTGGATACCGGAGAATGCTCTGCATCCACACAAACCCAATCGAAACCAGCTTGTGCCATGATTTCGGCGGAATTAACCGAATTGGACATTACCCATCCCCCCAGCGAATAATGGTTTTCATTGATCTTTTTCAATACCTTATTTTTTCCTTTCATCTTCAAGCTTTTGGTTAATAATTGGTTTTTTTTTCATTTTGCTTTTGGGAAAATTCAAAGTCTCGTATCAGTGAATTTTAAATATAATATCCTTCCCTGATTCTGCGAATTCCCGGATGTTTTTCCATTTCCTTTTCCACAAGATCAACTCCCAGACCGGCCTTCTCCGATAGAATGAATTGACCATCCTTTATTTTAATTGAACTGCTTATTATTTCATCGCGCCAGGGTACATCATTAAAAATAAATTCCTGCCTGAAAAAATTAGGGATTGAGGCACAAACATGAGCACTGGCTATTGTGGAAAGCGGACCATTGGGATTGTGAGGTGCTATCAATACATTATACGTTTCAGCCATGGGAATGTTTAGAGCCTTCGCTTTTAGATCGAGAAGTGCCATATCTATTCCTGATATGGCACACATACTTGCTCCAAAAGGCCCCACCCAATTTAAATCCCTGTATAATTTTGTCCAGATAAAATCAGTTCGCAAAGGATTTAACCCGATGATTCTCTGTCCGGCATCTTTGACCGCTGCTTCCACAATTTGACTTCCGGGCCAGTTGGTGGCTTCGCCCACTCCGGTTAACCCTTCATCTGTGTATATTTTCAGCAGGGTCCAGTTGTATTTTACCCCTTCTACCAACCATACTTTTACATCAGTTATTTTCATTTATTTTTCATTTCATTTACAATGTTTTTACAGGCTGAGAAATAAATTCCCATGTCGACAGAATAAGCCAGATAATGAACGCCCACGTCTTTCCATATCATTGCATTATTAATTGTATCAATAAAAATCCCAATGTATTTTCCTGCTTTTTTCGCCTTATTGATAAGATTTTCCATGGCAGATATCACTTTCGGATGATTAACTTCCCCAGGTACTCCGAGTGATTGTGACAGGTCATAAGGACCAATAAATAAAATATCAAATCCCTTCACCTGAAGAATGCTTTCAATATTATTGATGGCTTTAAGGCCTTCTACCTGAATTATTATTTCCGTTGTGTTAGCATTCTTAAAATAGTCCGAACTATTCATTCCTGAATACTTTGCTGCCCTAACAAACCGGCAAACACCGCGATTTCCGTCAGGGTAAAATTTACCAGCATCAATTATATCACGTACTTCTTTATCTGAAACAACCTGCGGAACCTGAATGGCATGAGCCCCAATATCCAGCGCCTGGGAAATTGTTTCCGGCATTCGGTCACGAAGCCTTACAACAGTGGTTACACCCGATACCTCTGCCGCGCGTATCATATTCTGCATTTGTTGAAGATGTAAACTGCCATGCTCCATATCAAGTATGACAAAATCAAACCCGGCATAACCGGCAATCTCAACAAATGCCGGATCGGAGGATTTCATAAAGGGTCCAAGGACAAATCCTTTCTGTGCTATTTTATTTACTAAACGCTGTGCCATTTCTGTTTTTTTTACCATTCTGTAAAGGAACCATCTGGATTTCTCCAAACCGGATTTTTCCAGTTATGTCCGGTTTTCGCCAATTCAATGACTGTTTTTTCATCCATTTCCACTCCCAGTCCCGGTTTGTTATTCCTACGGATACATCCGGAATTGATGTTAAAATCCTCTTTATTGTTTACATATGTCAGGAGGTCAACTCCTCCTTGGTTATAATGAATACCCAAACTTGTTTCCTGAATGATTACATTATGTGTGCAAAAATCGAATTGAAGTGCTGATGCAAAAGCTATTGGCCCTAGTGGACAATGCAGGGCAATAAAAACATCAGAGGTTTCAGCCCAGGCTGCTATCTTTTTGGCTTCCCATATTCCTCCCACATGACTTAAATCGGGTTGAATAATGTCCAAAGATCTTTCATGAATAATATCTTTAAACTCTTTTCTGCCAACCCAACGTTCTCCGGCGGCTAAAGGCACTCCGGTCATCATCGATAGTTGCTTGTAATAATCTGAATATTCGGGAAGAACAGGTTCTTCGTAAAACATTGGATAAAACTCTTCCAGTTCCCGAATTAATCTTTTTGCTGTATGTAAATGTATCCTTCCATGAAAATCGATAGCCAGATCGTTTTTTTCACCGATTGCCTCTCTAACCGCTCTTATGTTATTTTTTATCTGTTTTATTTCCCAGGGTGAAAGATTGACATCCAGTTGTCCGGATAGGTTCATCTTTACTGCTGTAAAACCATCCTTCACCCGTTGTTCTGCATGAACTGCAACATCTTCAGGATTATCACCACCAACCCAGGAATAAATTCTCATTGTGTCTCTGACGCTTCCGCCCAAAAGCTGATAAACCGGAACACCAAAAAATTTCCCTTTTAAATCCCACAGCGCCTGCTCAATGCCGGAAATCGCGCTCATAAGAATTATTCCTCCCCTGTAAAACCCTCCTTTATATAACGTTAAAAGAATATCTTCTATTTGATGTGCATCCCTGCCAATCAACAGATACTTCATTTCATTGATTGCAGCAACAACCGTATCTGTCCTTCCCTCAACAACCGGTTCACCCCAACCTGAGTATCCCGATTTTGTTGTTATTTTAACAAACAACCATCTGGGTGGGACTTTGAACAAATCAATTCTTTCGATAATCATATCAGATTATTTAAAGGATTGACCGGAATTCTTCCCCGAAGCACCTCAGCAACATTCATTAATGCTTGCTTTAAGCTTGCATTTCGGGTTGTTTTTGTACCTCCTGCAATATGCGGAGTCAATATTACGTTGTTCATCTTTTTCAGTGCATCAGGAACATTGGGTTCCTGTTCAAAAACATCGAGTATTGCCCCCCCAAGCCTGCCGGTCTCCAGCGCCCTAATGAGAGCCGATTCTTCAATTACATGACCCCGTGAGGTATTGACCAGAATGGCACCTTCTTTCATGGAATCAATCCTTTTTTTATCAATCATTTGAAACGTTCTTGCATTAAGCGGAACATGTATTGACAAAATATCTGAGCGGCCAAAAAGTTGATCAAGAGGAGTCCAGCCTTCCTCCTTCGTATTAACCGGATCGAAATAATACGTTTTTACTCCCAGGCTTAATGAAATTTTCCTTAATTCTTTTCCAATGGCCCCTAAGCCTAAAATGCCCAGCGTTTTTTCCTTCAAACTGCTTCCATCCCACCTTCCTGGTTCAAATTTCTCCCAATGGTTATTCCTGACAAACTGATCGGCTTCATTGAGCCTTCTTAAAAGCATGAATAAACAGGCAATAACATATTCAGCTACTGGGTAACTAAAAATCTCAGGAACATTGGAGCCCCAAATTTTATTTTTCGTAAGAAGCTCTTTATCAAGGTTATCAAAGCCAACTGACGCATTGGCAATGATTTTTAGTTTTTTTGCTTTTTGTATTAACTCTTTATCTGTTTTTACATCAGCAAAGTTGATTATGCCTTCATAATCATGGATAACCGTATGCAAATATTTCGCAGGCATTAAAATTTCCCCTTTATCTTCCCACAAGTGAAATTCAGCCATGTCTCTGAATTCTTCAAGGAGTTCATGATTTATCTGGCCAGTAATGAGCACTTTGGGTTTATGTTTATCCGGGTATTTAATAAGCATTTTCTTGTAATAATTTTTTATTTCACTGATTTTATTCTCTCATAAATAGTTGGTGCCCACTTCTCTTTAAAGAGAACCGGTAATTTTTCAATGGCTAAATTTTCAAAGGCATCTCTGTCAACCTCAATAAACCGAACTCCATACGATTTAAGTTTTTCTTTATAATCTTCTTCATATTTTCGAACGAGATTATTTTGATACCGGGCAGCTTCATTTATTGATTCCACAAGTAACTCCTGTTCCTCTTTATCAAATTTTTCAAAAAAGTAATCTCCAACGGAGGCGATATAAAAACTGATTAAATGTTTGGTCTCCATGATATAGTCCTGGGTCTCGTAAAGATGACTGGTATAAATTACCTCCAGAGGGTTTTCCTGTCCCTCCACCACTCCTTGCTTTAAAGCCATAAACATATCTGAATAGGCAAGAGGCGTGGGATTTGCGCCAAAGACCCTCCATGATTTAATATATATGGGTAATTCCGGAACACGTAATTTTAAACCTTCCAAATCTTCGGGGGTTCGTATTATTTTTTCGGTGGTAGTCAGATAACGCGGCCCCCGGTGCAAAAATGCCAGAAAATGAATTTTTCTTTTTTTATACATGGCAGCTTCAATTTCTTTTCCGATTTCACCATGCATTACTTTTTCCATGTGCTCATAGTCCCTGAAAACAAAAGGGGCTTCCACCACGCCGAACTGAGGAGCATTCCATCCGATTACAGATGGCCCGGCAATATTCATATCAATGCTTCGCAGCCGCAATCCCTCCACAAGGATCCTGTCGTTTCCCAAAATCCCGCTGGGGTATAATTTTACCCTGATCGTCCCATTTGATTTTTCATGAACAAGATCCCTGAATTTTTCTGCCGCCGAATGAGAGGTCCCTCCCGGTGCCATAACGTAAGCCAGGCGAAACTCCTTAAAGTCTTTTTTTTCAGAACATGAATAAAAAGCAAGAATTGAAAAAATAAAAATAATTGATATTAGTTTCATTTTTAATATTTTAACCGACATTGTCGCCAAGAACATTTACGAGCCATAATGTAATATCCGGGAAAATCACACAGAGGGCAATTACAGCCAAAATGATAATATAAAAAGGCCAAATATTCCTGACAATATCTTTAATTTCAACATTTCCAGCTCCGGATATCACAAAAAGGAGAATTCCCACGGGCGGCGTAATAAGTCCTAACATTATCGCCAACTGGAATATAACTCCAAAATGAACAGTATCTATGCCCAATGTCACCAGAATCGGGAGAAGAAGAGGAGTCAAGATTATCATTATACTTCCGCCTTCCATAAAGGTGCCCAAAAGAGCAATAAAACCAATAATAAGCACCATGAAAATCCATTTTTGATCGGCGACAGACAAAACTCCTTCAACGAAAGCATTTGGCTCTATCTCCCTGGAGATGATCCATCCGAAAGCAGACGCAGAGGCAATAATGAACATGATCCGTGCCGTCTGTTTTGCAGTTTTGGAAAAGATTGCAGGAAGCGAAGAGATTTTTATGTCTTTATGAACAAAAATGCCGATAATAAAACCATAAACGACAGCAATAACTCCAGCTTCTGTGGCTGTGACCGCTCCCGACATGATTCCGCCAATGATTATCACTGGCATCATTAGCGACCAAAATGCACCTTTAACACTTTCTTTTAATTCCTTCCGGTTCCGGGGCTCCCCGGAAGGGAAGTTATAGGTTTTTGACAGGATATAACAGATAACCATCATTCCTAAACCTAAAATAATACCCGGAATAGTTCCTGCAATAAACAGCTTCCCCACAGAGGCGTTTGACACCGATGC
>CAYTDH010000143.1:1678-10164 GCA_964436325.1 uncultured Tangfeifania sp. | reverse complement strand
AGACAGGTCCATAACGAATATTAAGAGTGATATAATAAAGGAAGCAACCATTACAACTAACGCGCTGTTTTGCAGCTCTTTCCACGTAGGCCAGGTCACTTTGTGAACCAGTTCATTATAGGCCTCCTGGAAATATACTTTGATATTCATATTTTTTTCGTCTTTTGTACGGAAGGTAAGAATCGAACTTACATGCCATTTTTCCCTCTCTCGCTATTGAAAGTCTTCCGTGAATAAGTCCCGGGTTTTTAACCCGGGACTAATGCTATTTCCTTTTGCTTGAATAACTCTTATTCATCAATAATTTCCGTAACCTGTCCGGCACCAACGGTCCGACCACCTTCGCGGATAGCAAAACGTAAACCAACGTTCAGAGCAACCGGATAAATCAGTTCCACCTGAATGGAAATATTATCTCCGGGCATAACCATTTCGCGTCCTTCAGGAAGGTGAATTTCACCAGTTACGTCAAGTGTACGCAGGTAAAACTGCGGACGATATTTGTTATGGAATGGAGTATGACGGCCACCTTCTTCTTTTTTCAATACATAAACCTCAGCTTTAAAGGTAGTATGAGGTGTGATTGAACCAGGTTTGGCCAAAATCTGTCCACGCTTGATTTCCTTTTTATCTACACCACGCAGCAACAATCCAACATTATCGCCAGCCTGTCCTTCGTCCAGGATTTTACGGAACATTTCAACACCTGTACAAACCGTTTTGCGCCCTTCGGCACCCAATCCGATCAACTGAAGCTCATCGCCGGTATGAACAATTCCGGTTTCGATCCTACCGGTAGCTACAGTACCACGTCCTGTAATAGAAAATACATCCTCAACAGGCATCAGGAAAGGCTTATCAACTTCACGGGGAGGAAGTGGGATCCATTCATCTACGGCATCCATCAGTTCCATAATCTTATCTTCCCATTTGGCTTCTCCGTTCATAGCACCCAAAGCAGAACCCTGAATAACCGGAGTGTTATCACCATCAAACTCATAGAATTCCAACAATTCACGGATTTCCATTTCAACGAGTTCCAAAAGTTCCTCATCGTCAACCATGTCCACCTTGTTCATGAACACAACTAATTTCGGAACATTCACCTGACGGGCCAACAGGATATGCTCACGGGTTTGCGGCATAGGTCCGTCGGTTGCAGCAACAACGATAATTGCACCATCCATCTGGGCAGCACCCGTTACCATGTTCTTCACATAGTCGGCGTGACCAGGACAGTCAACGTGTGCATAGTGACGTTTTGCGGTCTGGTACTCTACGTGGGCAGTGTTGATTGTAATTCCCCTCTCTTTTTCTTCAGGTGCATTATCAATCGAGTCAAAAGATTTGATTTCGGAAAGGCCCTTCTTGGCCAATACCATAGTAATAGCGGCGGTCAGGGTAGTCTTACCATGGTCAACGTGACCTACGGTCCCAATGTTGATATGGTCTTTGTCCCTTACAAATGTTTCTTTAGCCATAACTCCAAAATTTTAATTATTATCTAAATTCATTGAGCCGAAGACGAGAATTGAACTCGTGACCTCATCCTTACCAAGGATGCGCTCTACCCCTGAGCTACTCCGGCTTTAACATACAAAGAGACGGGAGTTATAAGTACGATTACTTAAAACTCCAATCTCATTTCGAGCGGGAGACGGGATTCAAACCCGCGACCCTTAGCTTGGAAGGCTAATGCTCTATCGACTGAGCTACTCCCGCAAATTTCATCCCGGCAAAAAGGCGGTGCAAAAATACAAAATTTTAGCAAAACAACCGACAATTCGTTGCCGTAGTGAAAAAAAAGTGCCTGATATTTCATATTCCGGATAAATAAAAATTTCATTCAAAACCCGGAATCTTCCATCAAACTACTTTAAATTCAGATGTTTCTGGAACGCCCCTAAAAAGGGTGTGCAAATGTAAAAATATTATTTTAAAAATCTAAAATAATGTTGGCAAAAATTCAATTTTATTTGCTTTTCAGCTTCTCTTTGAACTTTGTGAGTTGCTTCCGGATGGCATCAACAGCCAGATCAGTTGCTTCTTCAAAGGTATCGGCTTGTTTCTTGGCAAATAAATAACCGTTTGCAGGTATCGATAGTTTTATTTCTGAAATTTTATTCCTGGCCGTTTCGGGTTTGAGCACTTTTAAGGTAACCTCCGCATTGATGATACCATCGAAAAAGGTATCCAGCTTTCCCACTTTTTTTTGGACAAAATCTTCCAGCTTCTTATCCGTTGTAAAATGCACAGAATTAATAATTATTTCCATAGTAACATTTTTTAACCCCTTGGATGGGCTTGTTTGTAAATATCATGTAGCTTTTCAAAGGTGGTATGTGTATAAACCTCGGTAGCCGCCAAATTGGCATGCCCCAGCAACTCCTTGATGGCATTCAAATCCGCGCCACGGTTTAACAGGTGGGTAGCATAGGAATGCCTTAACACATGCGGACTCTTTTGCTCCAACGAGGTTACATTTTCCAAATTCTTCCTTACCACCCTGTAAACCAGCTTCTCGTAAACAGGCTGCCCCTTTTCTGTAATTAAAAGGACCTCCGGATGATACCCCAACTCTCTGTTTCGTACATCAAGGTACTCAAATAACATTGGATTGATCTCTCTGGGATAGGGTATAATCCTCTCTTTTTGCCTTTTCCCGTAAACGCGTATCAAAAATTCATTGGTGTTGAAATCAGATTCCTTTAAATGCAGGATTTCCGCCAGCCGGATACCTGTCCCAAACAGCAAAGAAATAATCAACTTATCTCTGATCCCTCTGAAATCTTTTTGAAAAAACCCATCATCGAGCAGGTGATGTAACCGGTTTTCTTCAACAAAATGAGGAATCTTTTTGCGAATTTTAGGAAGGGGTATTTGAACTGCAGGATTGATTTCAACGACCTTCTCTTTCATCAAAAAGCGAAAAAATGACTTTAACGCCGAAACCTTACGATTGACCGTGCGGGGTGATAAATTACCCTCCATCAGATTTACAACCCAACTTCGCACCAATTTGGCATCAACCCTTTTTACATCAAATTCCCCGATCAATTCAGTACAAAATAACTCAAACTGATCGAGGTCCTTTTTGTATGCTACGGCCGTATGAGAAGAAGTTCTCTTCTCATACCTCAAATAGTTGATAAAGGATTCCTGATGACTCATTAATCTTACCACCTTTAAAACCAGGAATCACTAACTTAATTAGTCTTCCTGACGCTGTAACTTCTCGATATAAGCAGCCTTTTTCACTTCTTCCCTCCTTTTAACAGAAGGCTTGGTATACTTTTGCCGTTCGCGTAACTCCTTAATTACACCTGTCTTTTCAAATTTCCGCTTGAACCTTTTCAAGGCCCTTTCAATATTTTCACCTTCTTTTACCGGTATAACAATCATTGATTTTCCGTTTTAAAATTGAGGCGCAAATTTAGAAATTATTCCTGCTATTTCAAATTTAAAAGAAAAAAAGATGATTTCCTATAGCCCGGAGCGATTTAATCTTTTTTAACGGCAGCTCAGATAAGGGCTCACCCGATTAAAAGAGGCTCCAAAAAAACCCTCGTTCTGAATCACCTTCAAAGAAGAGAAGGGGCCATTCTGGTTCCGGTAGTCCAGAATCCTTTCCACATGGTCCTTTTGAATATACGGGTGCCTCAGAAGTTCGGAATAACCGGCAAAATTTATCCTGAGCTTTTCTATTTTAAGGGTATCCACATAAATTTGATGGATAAGACCGGAATAGGTTTCTTCAGGAAAATTGTACACCTCAAGCAATTGTTCTTTGGAATAAAAACCGCCAAGCAAATTGCGATATTTCACAATGCGACCCGCAAACACAGTTCCAATTCCTTTCAATTTCATTAATTGGAGGGTGTCGGCAGCATTTAGTTCAACCATGTCAAAGGCGTCTGTGGCGCCATCTTCAAAAACGGTTTCCGGTTTTCTTCCTTCCTCGTCTTTCCGGGGGATTGATTTCAGTTTGATATGTTCTTTAAGGCTCAAAAAAACGGCTGAATCAATTCCAAAAATCTTCATAATGTCAGCAGCGCTGTGGAATTTACCTCCGCTTTCACGATACCGGATAAGGGTGGTAACCTGAAAATGGTTCAGGCCAAACCTGTGCAACACGGCTGAATCGGCGGTGTTAGGGTCAAAAGTTCCCTGGGGGCGCATTTCCAAAGCTCCACCCGGCTTCTCTTCTTCGGGAATATTCTCTTCAGAATGATTCTCCGCAATCAGAAGGTAATCTTCAATGGCAGAAAAAATGCTGTCATTCATCCCGTAAATTTTTCGAAAATCATCGGGATGATTCCATTTTCCTCCTGCAGCCCGGTAACGCAGTAAATTTTTCTTTACGGAAGCGGGCAGTAAAAGCGAATCAAGTTGCTTTCCGTCAATGGTATTTGGATCAAACGGAAAGTGTCGCTGAACCGGTTGCTGATTCTCATTCTTTTGTTTCCATTCCTCAAAAATATTCCGGATTTCAGAATGGTCAAAATTTTCATTTTGAGGAAAATGGTCCACGACCAAATAAACCAAAAAAACAAAAACCAGGATGACAGCCAGAACCAGGACGCCATTCCGGTCCTTTTTGGAAAAGTAGAAATAGTCCTTCAATAATTTGCGCATGGGGATTCATTTTAAGGGTTTTTGTATGTTCGGAACAAAAAATCAATCACATTTCAGCAGCGAAAGCCCTGGAGAATCGGTTTTGCTCAATTCAATCTGATCAAACCAACCCCCTGAAGAAAAATAAATGCGATAGCCAAAGGGGCTATATACCGGATAATAAACATATAAAGGGGAATAAAGCGGGCTTTCAGGTCCCCATTGTTCGACAATTCCTTTTTAGCTTTTTGTGGTCCGAGGTACCAGGCAACAAAAAGAACTATAAATAACCCTCCCAATGGCAAAAGAATATTTGCTGAAGTAAAATTCATCAACCCAAACACAGTAAAACCAAACAGGGTAAAATCAGCCATGGAGCTGGTAGAGAGCACACACATAACCCCGAGAACAGAAACCGAGGCAGTTGCCAGCCAGGTAGCTGCTTTCCGGTTAAGTTTTAATTCTTCAACAAAAAAGGCAACAATAACCTCCAAAACAGAAATGGTAGAAGTTAAAGCAGCCACCCCCAAGAGAATAAAAAACATCAGTGAAAAGATATATCCTCCCGGCATTTGCTGAAAAATATTGGGAAGGGTAATATAGACCAGTCCTTCTCCCGAGCCCGGCTCAATGTTAAAGGCAAAAACAGCGGGAAAGATCGCCAATCCGGCCAGAATGGCAATAAAGGTATCGGTAAAAGCCACCGAAAATGCAGTTGTTCCCAGGTTATCCTTTTTGGGGATATAAGAACCATAGGTAATAAGGGTTCCCATACCTATACTCAAAGAGAAAAAAGCCTGGCCAAGAGCCTCCAGAATGGTTGAAGCGGTTATTTTACTGAAGTCAGGTTTGAACAAAAAAGCAATTCCCTTACCGGCCCCTGGCAGTGTAATCGAACGTATGACGAGAGCCAGCAAAAGAACAAGTAAAAGCGGCATTAATATTTTTGTGTATTTCTCAATTCCTTTTTGGACACCCGCCATAATGATAAAAGCGGTAAGAGCCATGAAAACAAAGAACCAAAGCAGCGGGCGCCAGCTTCCACCAATAAAAGTGTGATACATGTTATCCAGTTGCTCAGGCGATTTTCCGGCAAATCCATTCACAATGGACTGATAGATGTATTCGAGGGTCCATCCGGCCACAGCAGAGTAAAAAGCAAGAATCATAAAAGCAGCACCCACGCCCATCAGTCCGATAAGATACCATGGTCGTTTGGGAGCCAGTCTCCTGAACGAACCAAAAGCGTTCATCTGCGCCTGCCGGCCAATGGTAAATTCGGAAAGCATCACCGGAATTCCAATGGCAACGATAAACCCCAGGTAGATAATTATAAAGGCAGCACCTCCATTCTCACCTGCCACATAGGGGAACCTCCAGATGTTTCCGAGTCCGATGGCAGAACCTGCTGTAGCTGCAATGACTCCAAATTTTGAGCCAAATGAATCACGATTCGTGGGAAGACCTGACATAATTATTTGATATTAAATTGAATATTTTTCAGCGCTTTCAGTTAAAGTTATTCATTTAATGGGGGCTAAAAATGCAAAAAAATAATTCATCGTGAAAGTGTTAAACAAAAAAAAGCATGATTTTCTAAAAAGGATAACCAATAGCAAAAGAGACATTAAAGTCATCGGCGGTATAATTGCGGTACCCGATAATCCAGCCATTCCCTTCCGCCTGGGAGGGATCGCGCAATTTCATGCCCACATCGAGCCGAAAAGAAAATAATCAAAATCAAAACGGAAGCCCGTTCCTGTCCCCACAGCAAGCTGCCGGTAAAACTGATTCAGTTTAAACAAAGCCCCGGGCCGGTTATCCCTGCGATTGACGGCCCAAATATTCCCGGCATCCAAAAAGAGTGCTCCTTCCAAAAACCGGATAAGGTGAAACCGGTATTCCAGGTTGGCTTCCAGTTTGATGTCGGAGGACTGATTGGGATAGCTCCCCTCAGGAAACCTGTAGCTCCCAGGGCCAAGTGACCGAACCTGCCACGCCCTGATTCCGTTAGCTCCCCCTGTGAAATATTTTTTTTCAAAAGGAAGCACATTAAAGTTGCCATATGGAACGCCTATACCCAGAAAGGCCCGGCCAACAAGGGCATTATATTTGTCAATAATAAAACCATACCGGAACTCCAAATCACCTTTCACATACTGGGCAAACCGGGTATTCAAAATGGTGTAATATTCTGAGGTTTCAAGACTCAACGAATCAACGGCCTCATATTTGGGCTGATTGGTAAGAGACGAGAAAAGTCCCAGTATGTTCCCGGCAGACTCCACGTTGAAGCGGAGATAGGAATAGTTCCTGAGTACTTCCCTGCGCTGGGTGTTGTAAGTCAATCCATAATTCATGGCTAGAATAAGGTGATCGGTAAAGCTGCTTTTGATGAATAAGTCTTTAATGCGATCAATAAACTGAGGATCAAACTGGTACAGATTTACCATGTTGAAATCGATCAAATTCCAGGTATGCCGGAAATTCTCATTGGTCATCCAGTTATATCCAAATTTAATGTTTGATATGGTACGCGTATATTCGGCCCTGCGTTGAAGGTTATACCCCAGGGTAAAAACTGTTTTAGGAAGAAAATTGTGAAATGCCCCCATGGCTTGACCCGGCCCCAGCAACCTGGGAAAAGTTAAGGTTGATTCAACCCCAAATTCCCGGGTATTAAAGTATTCGGGAGCATCTCCCCCGATCCTTTGCTGTCTCTCCATGGCCCCTTTAAAGTTTATTTGAAAAACCTCCGCTCCCCTCAAAAGATTCCTGTGCTTATAATTTACATTTCCGGCGATCCCCAGATTACCAGAAGTATTGGTGCCTTCCAGATCAAAGGAGACAGCCTGTTTGCTTAATGGTGAGAGCCTTATGCTACAATTAAGCAGGTTGGTATCCTGAATTTCTTCTGTTTTTTGAAATTCAATATCAATAAACCGGAATTGCCTTAACCGGTTAAACGCCTCAAAAGTACTCCTGGCGTCCTTCAACCGGTAAAGGGAACCGCTTTCCATTTGCATTAAATTCTCAAAGAGACGCGGGTTATAGTAGGAATTTGAATTTTGATAAAGGGTAAAACCATCCCATGTTACCGTATCGGCGAAAGAACGCTCCGTGACTGCCTCTTCTGTCCCCGGTGCATTTCCGGGAAGGACAGAAATCTGAATGTCATTCAGAATCTGAGGGGTAAATTTCCGGTCAGACTTATCCTCTATGCCGGCACCGATATAAACATCGAGAAAGATTTCTTTCTCCTGCTGCGTGCTATCAGCCAGATATTGAATATCATCTTTATTGAAATAAAAATATCCTTCATCCCGGAAAAGATTTACCATTTCATCCCGCTGCTCCTCCAGTTTATTGAAATCAAAAGGAGTGCCCGAGCGTATATTAAACTTTAATGAATCCCGAAAAAAAATGGATTCCAATGCGGAATCACCAAAATGGTAACGGATATCCTTGATCCGGTAAGGTTCTCCTGGCTCAATTTTGTAAGTTATATTAATCTTCTGCCGTTTCTCTTTCTTTTGAACCTCTGCATCAACCGAGCCCATGAAATACCCTTTGTTGCTGAGGTACTGATTTAACCGCTCTTCCGAAGAATAGATTAATCCCTGGTCGAAAATAACGGGAGGTTCTCCAATTCTTTTCAGCCAGCCATCCTGCTTTTTTTTGGAAGATAAGTTATAAAGCCACAGGTGGAATTTAACAAACCCGAGAATTTTATAATTCCCTTTTTGTCGAATGTAAGATTTGGCTTCCTCTTTACTGATTTTGGAGTCTTCTATTTCTACATTCACTCTATTCAAGAGGTATTTATCGCGGGGAACGTATTTCGTTGGAGAACAAGAAAATAAAAACCCGGC
>CAYTDH010000143.1:0-1668 GCA_964436325.1 uncultured Tangfeifania sp. | reverse complement strand
ACCGCAGGTGCGATTTTGTAAATAACCTTCTGCAATGTTGTATTCTTGTTCAATTTATCCATTTTATTTCCTGCAAAAATAGCGAAGTGTTTTAGATGGAAACAGTAACTTTAACACATTTCTTTGAAAGGTGATATTACAAAAAAAAATGATACCAAAAAATACCATAAAACGCATTCAATCACTGGCTCAAAAAAAACAGCGAAAAAAGCAAAATTTATTTGTAGCTGAAGGAGAAAAAAATGTGCTGGATGCTTTGCGGTCGTCCCTTGAGGTCATTGAACTGATTGCAACACCAGGATTTATTCAGGAAAATAAATCCCTTTCTGAGAAAGCCCGTATTCTCCGACCAGCAGAACAGGTGGAAATTAAAAAAGCAAGCTTCCTCAAAACACCCCAAAACAGCCTTGCCGTTTGCACCATTCCATCTCCCCCAAATATTCCGGAAAAACTGGAAGGGCTGGCGCTTTTTCTTGACGGAATTCAGGACCCCGGGAATTTTGGGACCATCATCAGAATTTGCGACTGGTTTGGTATTGGCCTACTATTTTGTTCTCCTGAAACAGTGGATATTTACAACCCCAAGGTTATTCAGGCAACCATGGGGTCATTCTCCCGGATATTTCCCATTTACACTCCTTTTAAAGACGTGATTACCAGGGCTAAAAAATCCGGAATTCCGGTTTTCGGGACATTCCTCGAAGGGGAAAATATCTATAAACAGCCTCTTCCGTCAGAGGCATTGATTGTTTTTGGAAATGAAGGAAACGGGATCAGCCATCCCGTTGCACAAAAAGTACAGCATAAAATTAAAATCCCTTGTTTTCAAACAAACACCATAGCCCCGGAATCACTCAATGTGGCAGTGACTGCCGGAATCGTTTGTTCCGAATTTAATCGGACAACAGCAGTGAATTAAACTTACTCGAAATGGAAACAGAGGGTAAAGACTTGTGGCCGCAAATATTTTATGGCCTGTGAATAGTACTGTCTTTGATTGGCTCCAGGGTCATCCCCCAATTGATTATTCAATCCGATACTGACTTTTGCTTCAACGGAAAATCTAAAGAAGGTGAAATAATGGTCCCAGCCAACTCCCATTTCTGCATAAAACCCGCCATCTTTCAATTGAACCAGGTCTTCTTTTCCGGTCCTTGAGATATCATGCCTGTAAGCA
This sequence comes from uncultured Tangfeifania sp., assembly GCA_964436325.1. GTDB lineage: Bacteria > Bacteroidota > Bacteroidia > Bacteroidales > Prolixibacteraceae > Tangfeifania. The sequence goes on along the minus strand of CAYTDH010000143.1, from coordinate 491 downwards.
CCTCCCATGATAACATAGGGCCGGTCATTGTTTATTCTCCTGGCTTTGTATTTAAAAAGAAGAGGGAAATCGAGGTAGGTCGATTTGATGGAATAGTATTGCCTTGACCCGTAGAATTCAGTATCTCTTACATCAACATTGTAAGCAAACCTGCGTTCTCCGAAGGACAAGCCGGGAAGAAAACGAAGATTAAGGTCCCGGCTAACCCGCAAACTGGTCACAATGCCAACCGTAAACCCGGGTATAAGTTCGGAAATATCCGCCCTGACATCATCAAAGCCTGTAATACGCCTTTCACCAGCAAGCCATGTATTTTCGCCAGGCAGAACAAAATCAGGATTATCCCTTAATTGATTGTAATGGGTAAATCCCATATCCAGGGTATTTAAACCCAGCGTGAAGCCAAAATGAATGAGTTTCTCATCAAAGGTAGTCATGTAATTCACCCGTTGCTTCTGGCCAAAACCAGAAAAACCTGCAGCAAAAAAAAC
>CAYTDH010000142.1:0-10209 GCA_964436325.1 uncultured Tangfeifania sp. | reverse complement strand
TTTTGATTTTCGTACCAAATTTGAAATTTCAGTATCGTTTTTCCAGCTTCATCATAATCGGTATAAACGGTACCGACAGGTTGGTTGGTAATCACCTTATCGTCTTTCTTTACAGCCACTTCTTTTAGATTGGAATAAACACTCAGGTACTTTCCATGCCGGATAATCACGGCCGAATTGCCTCCTGTAATTCCAAAAACACGACTTACCACCCCATTGAAAACAGCCTTTACCCGGGCTTCTGCTTCCGTAGCAATGTTGATTCCATTATTGCGTACCTGAACATGGTTGAGTACCGGATGCTGATGAATACCAAACTTTTCGGTTATGATACCCCTTTCAACCGGCCAGGGCAGTCTTTGCTTATTCTGTTCAAAACGTTCGCCCAACAATTGTTGATCGGGAGTTAACGCATAAGCTGGCTCCCCGGACTCCCGGTTTTTACGGGCCTCCTCTGCAATCATTCGCTCAATTTCAGTTTCCAGTTGATTTTCAATACGTTTTTGTTCGTTCAGTTTCTGCTGCAATTCATCCTGCTGCTGCTTAAGCACCTCAAGTTCGGCCTTCTGCTGCTCTTTTTCACGGTTCAACTTCACCCTTTCCCGGCTGGCTTGTTCGATTAACTCCGCATGTTGTTGCTTCAATTTTTCGAGTTCAACTACTTTATCATCGAGCAACGATTGAATCACCGCAATGGCTCCGGCCTGTTTTTTCCGGAAAGAAGCATATCGCTTCATATATAAATAGCGACGATAGGCCTGATTAAAACTTTCGGCCGACAATAAATACATCAATCCATCATGAAAATACGTATTTTGATAAGCCAGACGAATCATCGCGGCATACTCCTTTTTAATCTTTTCTATGTCGGCGGAAAGCATTTCAACCACCAGGCTGTTGTTGTCTATGAATTCCTGATAAACGCCAATTTCCGCTGAAAGACCGGAAATGAATACATTGCGCTGAAGGATGGTTTGGTTCAGAAGCAGAAGCCGGTTAAAGGAGGCATTTTCCTTTTCACGGGTATTTTCAAGAAGGCGCGTTATCTCCGTGATTTCCCGTGCAGCCGTATTCCTCTTTTCCTGTAATTCAGCAAGAGATTGTGAAAAACCTATTGCATGAACAAATAAAAACACATTTATGGCGACCAGTGTCTTCATTAAAATGCAGGAATTTAATGGCTCTGCCATATCATTCGTTGTCTAATTTACCCTGATCTTTTCATATTTTTCAGGAATACGCAGGGTTATTCCATCGAGTTCTTCCATAGAAAAGCCATTCATTCTAATGGTTAAGCGAATATCTTCACCGGCAGAGGTAAGGTTCATCTCAATTAAACCAGGATATTCCTTTTGTTCGACCTGTTCAAATTTGTCGAATACCATTTCCAGCTTCCGGTGATTGGTTTCATCGTTGATGATCACTTTTGTTAAAGCAAAATTCCTGGGATTAAAAAACATCTTTTGGAAAATAAGGGCCTCCTGGCCCTGCGCTTTCTTACTGAGCGTCAGGCCTTCATTTTTCGTTTTTCTCCTTTCCGAAGAAAGCGTCCGCATTTTTTGGGATTCCAGGGTATACATGCCCCCTTCAACGGAGGAATCAAACATTCTGAAATTGTTCCTCCCTGGATTATTCCGGTAGGAAAACGCATTGTTCGAAATGATCGACTGGATGGTTTCAAAATCGAGGTCAATGTTCAGAAATTGACTGATAAAAGAATAATCATCCACAAAATAATTCTGATCGATATAATTCACATACTTTACACTATCCGGGGTCAGTAATACCCGCCCTACGGGGATATTGATTTTCCGGATGGATAAAAGAATCTTTTCATCGCGGGCAGCTTTCAGACGGATACTAAAATTGGCATTGGTCTGATTGCTCGAAAAGCGACAGTTAATCCGGCGAATGGTCAGATTATCATAATCAAATGCGTTTTGATCCACTTTTCGAACCAGTCTTCCGGTGCTTAGGGGTTTCAAATCCACATCACGAATAGTGCGGGCTGTTTTACAGGATGAAAGGCCCGTTAAAACAGCCATACCCAAAACCAAAAAAACCTTTAACTGCTTCAAAATATGCAACTTCATTTATTCCTCAAAATATTTTTTTTCACTGATTTTCCGATCCAGAATTTCATTATCATCTCCCAAATCCTGTGCTTTTCGCCAGTATTCAAGGGCTTCCTCCTTTTTATCGAGTTTAAACAGAATATCGCCGTAATGCTCAAGGAGCGTTGCATTTTGACTCCCGTCATATTTCAGTGCCGACTCCATATAAAATTTTGCCAAAGAATAATCGCCTTTTTTAAACAACACCCAGGCATAAGTGTCGAGGTAGGTGGAATTTTCGGGGAATTTTTCAATGACCCGGCCACTCATGCGTTCGGCTTTATCGAGGTTTTTCCCGGCCAGTGAAAGGTAATAAGCATAATTATTCAATGCAATATGATTTTCAGGGTCCAGTTCAACCGATTGATCAAAAAGATCAAATGCTTCCTCAATTTTTCCAAGTTTATAAAGAGCTTCGCCTTTGAGCATCAAAAACTGACCCTCCATTTGTTTATTTTCCACGACGTACATCAGTCCTTCATCGGCAATGGAAGCAGTTTCCTCAAATTTTTCGAGCTGTACACACGCCACAGCATTTAAAAAATAGGTCTGCGGCTGGTTGGGAAACAAATCCATAGCCTGCCTGCTGTGCTCATAAAGCCCTTCCCAATCCTGCAAATCGTTATCAATGAATAATACCCGTTCCCAAAGCATGTAATCATTCTTTTCAATCTCCAGGGCTTTGAGAAGTTCTTCACGTGCCCCGGCCAGCTTGTTTTCTCTAAGCAAACTTTCGGCGCGAACGGTATAAACCAAATGATTATCAGGATGTACTTCCGAAAGGGTTTCAATCAACTCTTCTTCCTGCCCGGGTGTCAGCTTTGATTTAGACGGATTGGCCGTGAGCATCATGTACAGTTGTAATTTGGTTTGTATATCCACCTCTTCACTTTGAAATCCTTTTTTTGTCTCTTCAAAAGACTTTTCAATTTTTCCATTTTTGAGGTAGTGGTTCGCCAGGGAAAAATGAACGAATCCATTTTCCGGATCAATCTCCTGTATCTTCCGGTAAAATTTCATGGCGTTTACCGAATCACCCTGGCTCTGAAAAAGATCGGCCATTAATCCATAATATTTGGGTTCATCGGGATTGTGTTCGATCAATTTCTTTAATTCTTCAAAGGCCTTGTCAATTTTATCCATGGAAACGTACAATTCCTGCTTGGCAACCGAAATTTGTTCGTTAATACCTGTCTTTTGTTCGAGCAACTCATAAGCCTGAATGGCCTCTTCCATTTTATTCGCATTGGAAAGCAGGGCGGCTTTCATGTATAAATATTCCGGGTTTTCGGGTTCCTTTTGCAGTAAATGGTCATAAATGGCGGCAGCCTCTGCAAATTTCCGGGTTTGCTGATAAATCTGGGCAAGAAGTAATCGATACCATTTATTGTCCGGATTCAGGCTAATGGCCTTTTCCAAAAGCAATGAGGCACTGGTAAAATCATTATTTTCTGCATGAATGCCTGCCAGTTCGAACATGGCGGCAGAAGATTCGGGATCAATTTCCAGACAACCAGACAATAGTTGAATGGCTTTTTGAGGATTTCCCAATGCTTTTTCTTTGATGGCTTCCACAAACATATACTCGAACTCCAGCATTTTTTGTTCATCGATGGAATCTTTGGGAGCAGCCGTTTCATCGGCCACCGGCGCAGATTCCTGCTCCGCCAGTTTTTTCGTTCCGGAGCAAGCTGCAAAAAGCACCAAAAAAACAACCGCGATCAATCCTTTTATTTCTGTTCTCTTCATTCTTTTAATTTTTTCCTGTATGACCAAAGCCCCCCGCACCGCGTTGGGTTTCACTTAATGTTTCAACCATTTCCCACTTAACATGTTCATAGGAGGCAATGATCATCTGACAAATACGTTCCCCATTTTCAATTACCACATCTTCCTGTGAGAGGTTAATCAATATTACACCAATTTCTCCCCTGTAATCGGCATCGATGGTTCCCGGGGTATTCAGAACCGTAATGCCTTTTTTCAATGCCAGCCCGCTGCGCGGTCTGATTTGAGCTTCAAATCCACGGGGCAGTTCTACAAACAACCCGGTAGGTATCAATTTCCGTTCCAAAGGTTTTAACATCACCGGTTCCGGGAGAAAAGCCCGTAAATCCATTCCCGCTGACATCTCAGTGCTGTAACCGGGCAAGGCATGATTGGATGTATTTACTATCTTAACCTTCATTTTCCTTCTGTTTTTATAAAGAACCGCTAAGATAAAGTTTTTACAACAGACGACATATGTGATTAACATTATTTATTAAATTGGAACTTCATTCAAACGATTGGTTAACAATTAAATAATCATAAGACTTGCCATAATGTCATCCGAAACAAAAAGCCCTTTACGCGAGAGAACAAAATCATCATTCTTTTGAATCAGGGTATTGTTCGACAAAAATTTCCGTGAAGTTTCCAAAAAATAATCGGCCTTTTCTTGTCCAAACTTTTCAACTATTTTTTGAATGGATAGGCCCCATTGGGTGCGAATATTAGTCAGAATATATTCATTAAAGCGGTCATTCGCTGATAGCTGCTCCTGCTGAAAGAAGGGGGTATTTTGCTCCAGGGCCCGGATGTATTTGCCCAAATCAGCCACATTCCATCGACGCGATTTTCCGTTAAAAGAGTGAGCTGACGGCCCCAGTCCGAGGTATTTTTCACCGGTCCAGTAAGCAGTATTGTGTTGGGAAAATTTTCTGTTTTTTGCAAAATTGGAAATTTCGTAGTGCTCAAAATCTGATTCCAGAGCCCTGTCTATGAGTATATTAAATTGATTGTAACTTTCATCTTCTTCCAATTCTTTGAGCATTCCCCTTTTCAGCCAGGAAAAAAATGGAGTCCCTTCATGATAGGTTAAATGGTAAGCTGAAAGATGAACCACAGGAAGGCGAAATACCTGAATCAGACTTTCCTCCCACTGGCCTGATGTGAGACCCGGCAATCCATAAATCAGATCTATACTAATATTAGTAAAACCTGCTTTTTCCGCGTTCTGAACAGCATGGTATGCCTGAGAAACATTATGTCTCCTGTTCATTCGCTCCAGATGGACATTCTGAAAAGATTGCAGTCCGATACTGATCCTGTTCACTCCTGCATTGATAAGGGCTTTCAAATAAGAAATACTCAAATCATCCGGATTGGCTTCAAAAGTAACCTCAGCTTTTTTAGTTACCGGAAATTCACGGGCAACAAAGGTTAATATATCAGCCACTTCAGTTTCTTTTAGTGCCGAAGGAGTACCTCCACCAAAATAGAGGGTTTTCACCTTTTCTCCCTGAAGGTAATCCTTCCGGGCATAAATCTCTTTTTTCAGGGCTTCAACAAACTCCGCCCTGTTATTCTGAATGGTTTTGTAAAAATCGCAATAATGACATTTTTGACGGCAAAATGGAATATGGATATAAATACCTGCCATACTTTTTGTTTCTTTGTGTTCAAATTAAGGATTGCACAAAATGAAACTCAAATTGTTCCTCAAACCTCTGATTTGGTTAGCGCTTATTTGCTATGGTTTATTGATCCCGGCAGACGAACTGCCGTCTAAAACATTTTTGAACATTCCCTATTTCGATAAAATGGTTCATTTCGGCTTATTCTTTGTTTTTTGCCTGCTCCTCTTCCGGCCCTTTAAAAAGCTTAATCTAAATCCTTTCCTTTATGCCCCTGCTGTTGCCCTCTTTTTGGGAGCAATCCTGGAATTTACCCAACATATGATATCCGTCTCCCGAAGCAGTAATCTTTACGATTTTATTGCCAATGCCTCAGGAATTGGAATATCGATTATTTTTTACTACTTTTTCGTTTCAGGGAAAAAATGGGAAATTTACTTTTAGCATTAAAGCTTCACCATATCTTCATATTTTTCAATGTCTTTCCCAATGATTTCCAAGGTTGTTTCCTGATAAAAATGGGCAATCTCCCTTCTTAATTTTTCGTACTGACCATGCACAGGACATAAAGGTTTTGAGGGATCATGGGAACGACAAGGCTCAAGACGAATCAAACAATTGGTAAAGAACTCTTCTCCATCAACCTTTGTTACAATATCCCAAAGAGTTATCTCTTCCGGTTTCCGGGCCAACGCAAACCCCCCATTGGGTCCTTTGGTGGAAATCAACAATTTTTGCTTTACCAGATTTTGTAAAATCTTTCCCAGAAAAGGAGAAGATAAACCCAGGTCTTCAGATATTTTTTTTATCCCAATCATTTGATTACCCGAGGAAAATTTCCCCAGGTAAATAAGAGCCCTTAAAGCGTATTTACATGTATTCGACAGCATAATGATTATAATTTTTTGGTTTTTTTGATTTCACTAAATGATTTTTTTGCAAACGAGGGAAATTCTTTTTGATTTCCCAAAACGTTTTTATTCAAACGGACCATGATATTTTTGATAGACCCGGGCACAGCATCCAGATTTTTCCGTTTTTTGAAGGCATGAGCGTATGCTTTCATTCCCATATTCCAGAACAACGGTTCGTTATGCATTTCCACATTTTTTTTACGATTCAGTAAAAGGAGCCAGTGCAACGGTATTTTCACAGGACACACTTCAGAGCAAGCTCCGCAAACCGAACAGGCATAACTCAGGTGACCGAAATCTCTAAACCCTTTCATATATGGGGTAATAACAGAGCCGATTGGTCCGCTGTAGGTGGTATTGTAAGTATAACCGCCTACATTTTTATAGATAGGACAGGCATTCAGACAGGCACCGCAACGAATACACTTGAGTGATTGAACGATTTCAGGTTGTTGCGCAATTTCCGACCGCTTATTATCCAGCAAAATCACAACCATTTTTTCAGGGCCGTTTGTCTCACCATGTTTTCGGGGACCTGTAATCAATGAATTATAAACGGTGAGTTGCTGACCCGTCCCGGCAGCCGAAAGCAAAGGCCAAAAAAGCGGTAAATCCTTTATAGAAGGCAGTACTTTTTCAATGCCCGCAATAACAATATGAAGCGCTGGAAAGGAAACAGTCATAGCCCCATTACCTTCGTTTTCTGTAAGAACGACTCCACCAATATCACTAACCAAAAAATTGGCCCCGGTAATCCCGGCACCGGCCTGTTCAAATTTTTTACGCAACTTTTTCCGAACAAAACGGGTAATTTCTTCAGGCGAAGAATGCGGTGAAGTACCAAATTTTTGATGGAATAAACGAGCAACATCTTCCCTGGATTTATGCATGGCCGGCGTTAAAATATGATACGGCTTCTCTCCGGCCACCTGAACGATGAACTCTCCCAAATCAGTTTCAACTGGTTCGATACCCGCCTTCTCAAGCTGGTCGTTCAATTCAATTTCTTCGGAGATCATGGATTTGCTCTTGACTACCATCCGGGAATGATTTTCTTTCAAAACCGAAATGATCTTCGAAACAGCTTCTTCACCATCTCTGGCCCAAATAACCTGAATGCCATTTTTCACGGCATTCTGTTCAAATTCTTCCAGATATCCTGCAAGATTTGAAACCGTTTCAGATTTTATACGGGAAGCCTCCTCCCTGGCCAAATCCATATCCCTGAATCTCCTCCTTCCCCGCGCCACCGATTCATTGTACCTCGATATATTAAAATCAATGGTTTGCCGGTGCTTCCGGTCAAAGGCAATTTGAGAATCATTCAGAAATATGTCTTTTTGTTTTGGCATCTCTATTTACGGGGTATTTGGGCAATTCTTCTTGCGTGCCGGCCCCCTTCAAATTCAGCATACAAATAGGCTTCCACAATATCAATAGCTTCTTTATCTGAAACAAAACGACCGGGAAGCGCACAAATATTGGCATCATTATGTTGTTTGGCCAAAGCTCCGATTTCTGCATTCCAACACAAAGCAGAACGAACATTCTGATATTTATTCGCGGTAATACTAATTCCCTGACCCGAACCACAACACGTAATCCCAATTTTATATTCACCCTGATCAATAGCCCTGGCAATGGCGTGAGCAAACTCGGGATAATCACAGCTCTCACCGGAAAAACAGCCAAAATCTTTGAATAAAATTCCTTTTTGTTTTAAATATTGAATAATGACCTGTTTTTTGTCAAATCCAGCGTGGTCACTGGCAAGTGCAATAACTTTACCTTTTAAATGTTCCATTCTTACAAAATTAATACTTTTTGATATTTATTTCTTCTTTTTGCCTTTAAATAAATGAATTAAATCACTTTTTTCGTATTTATAAACAACAAACAAAAAAATCATGATAAAAAACGTATGGAAAGGGAATTTGATGAGGGGTTGCTGATGATGGGTCAACCTGGAAAAACCAAAAAGGACAGCAGCCACCAAAAAGTAAAATCCAATTCGTTTTAAATTATAGGGGATCGGATAAAATTTTTGGCCCAGGTACCACGAAAGGATCATCATGGTTAAAAAGGATACAAAAATAGCAACGGCCGATCCGATATAACCGTATTGGGGTACAAAAAGAAAATTTATACCAATGGTAATTGCGGCACCCGTTAAAGCCATGTAGGCCCCATATCGGGTCATATCTTTTAACTTGTACCAAAGCGAGAGAACAAAATAAATTCCATAAAACAGGTTTCCCATCAGAATAATGGGAACTACCTTAAGTCCCTCATGGTACTTTGAATCAATGATGATTTTTATGAGATCGAGGTAAAATACCATCCCCAGGAAAATGAGCAACCCAAAAATGATAAAATATTTCATCACCGCGGCATAAACATGAGGATCTTCTTTTGAATTTTCCCGGGAAAAGAAAAAGGGTTCAAAAGCATATCGGAAAGCCTGAATAAACATATTCATTAAAACGGCCAGTTTGAAATTCGCACCGTAAATTCCCAGTTGAAACATTGGATTCTGTTCTTCCGGCACCAGAAAAGGTATAAAAACTTTATCGATATTCTGGCTGACCATTCCGGCAAGTCCAACAATCAAAATAGGAAAGCCATAATGAACCATTTGCATTAACAGTTTCCGGTTAAATTGCCATGAAAACCTGAAAATTTCGGGAATTAACAACAACAGCGTTATCAACGAAGCCAGTAAATTGGAAATAAACACATATCCCACCCCGATTTCAGGGGAATACAAATGCCTGATAAAAGAATCGGGATTACTTTCCAGAATTCGCGGACAAAGGGAAATAAAAAACAGATTGAAACCAATATTAAAGGCAATGTTGATCAGTTTAATCACTGCAAATTTCACAGGTTGGTTATTCAACCTTAAACGGGCAAAAGGAATGGAAGTAAACGCATCCATTCCCAGAATCAGCGAAAACCATAAAATATATTCCGGATTATCCGGGTAGCCCATAGCTGTTGCGATGGAATGGCGAAAAGCCATGGCAACCAGAATAAAACTCAGGGAGGTAAAAAGCAGGGAAATTAAGGAAGTGGCATAAACCTGGCCGGGATTTTCACTTTTGGAAGCATATCTGAAAAAGGTTGTTTCCATGCCATAAGTTAACACTACCAAAAGCAAAGCAGCATAGGCATATAAATTGGCCACCACCCCATATTCTTCCGGAAGGAACATGAAAGAATAATAAGGTACGAGCCACCAATTTAAAAAACGCCCGATAATGCTGCTCATACCATAAATGGCCGTATCTCCTGCTAATTTTCTAAAAGGGTTCAATAGTACTGTAATTTGTTGCAAAGATAGTATTCATCTTTGAAATGATTTATTTTTTATAGCTTACTTAGGTTGGTAAAAACAATAAGGTTATTTAATGCTAAATCTTGACTTTCCCTTTTAACTTTTTTCTGCTCAATTAAATATATAACAAAACCTTATTTTTACCACGAATGTTATCTTATCTCTGCTGAATTTAATTTATAACAAAACCTTATTTTTATCTCTAAACCTTAGTAACCTTAGTAACCTCACTAACCTGCAAACAGTTCCTTTTTTGGACGGTTACCTTAATCCCTTATTTTGTAAGCCAAAAATAAGGGAATAAGGTTGTGCCTTTATTAGTCTTCGGCTTACTAAGGTTGGTAAAAACAATAAGGTTATTTAATGCTAAATCTTGACTTTCCCTTTTAACTTTTTTCTGCTCAATTAAATATATAACAAAACCTTATTTTTACCACGAATGTTAT
>CAYTDH010000141.1:0-10261 GCA_964436325.1 uncultured Tangfeifania sp. | reverse complement strand
GGTGTAGTCAACGGCACCCCCGGAAACTTTCTTTACAAATTCGGGAGGAACAGTTCCCAGGGTAATCACATCGTTCCGCCAGTCGTGCACCCGGAAAAGGGAGCGGGGGGTAGCTCCATACATATGACTGATTTGGGCATCCGTCATGGGGGTGTGGGTTCCCAACGCCGGGAGAATATCTGTGAGCTTTTTACCATAATATTGCCAGGCAAATTCTGTAAGTTCGCCGGAGCGCGATGGTAAACGGGTATAATCGGGAGGAACGGCAAGCACTTTTTTCTTTTCCCCCATTTTCGCAAGCGCTTCAAAGAGTCCCTGTTTCAGATCCTCTGCCGAAAGGCTGGTTGTTTTTGAGCCGTTTTCGTAATAAATCATTTTTATAAATTTTGCAACGTGTAAAAGCAGGCAGCAAACTGCCTACTGCTTATCGTTTCACTCTTGCATTTCCTTTCCAAATGCTCCAAACCATATCTTCGTCAGCCGGTTGCGCATAATCCGTCAGGAATGTGGTTGCCATAGCTCCTGTGGCCCATCCAAACTGAGGCCATTTTTCAGGTTCCCAGTTTTTCAGTATTCCGTAGAGCAGTCCGCCCACAAATCCGTCGCCTCCGCCAATACGGTCCAATACATTAATTCGCCGCGGGTTGATAACATGCCAGTTATCGCCTTCAAGCATAATGGCACCCCAGAGGTGTTCGTTGACACTAACCACCTCACGGAGGGTTGTGGCGAATACCGATGCATCGGGAAAGGTTTCCTTCACCCGGGTAATTAATCCTTTAAAGCCATCAATTTTGGCTTCGATGCCTTCTCCGCCCGCAGGAGGCCCTTCAATACCAAAACAAAGCTGAAAGTCTTCTTCATTTCCGATGAGAATATCTGAAACGGAGGCAATCTCGGTAAAATTGGCACGCAACTCTTTTTCACGGCCTTTCCAGAAAGAGGCGCGGTGGTTCAGGTCGAATGAAATGCGTGTACCATATTTTTTGGCAGCCCGGGCTATTTCGAGACAAAACTGACTGGATTCGGGAGAGAGCGCGGCAATGAGTCCCGACATGTGGACAACCTGAACCCCTTCTTCTCCGAAAATACGATCGAGGTCAAAATCTTTGGCATTCAATGTACGCCCCACTTCTCCGGCGCGGTCGTTAAATACCCTTGGCCCTCGGGAACCGTAGCCACTATCTGCAATATTTATCTGGTGCCGGTACCCCCAGGGGGTTCCTTGTTCCACTTCAGGCCCTTCAAAGTCCATATGCCTCCCGTTGAGGTTGTTTTTAATAAATTGGGCAATGGGACTTCCTTTCACAAACGTGGTCAACACTTTTACGGGAAGTCCGAGGTAAGAAGAGATGCTGGCTACATTGGTTTCGGCGCTGGTCGCCTGAAGGGTAAATTTATTGCTGGCATGAACGGGTTGCCCGTTATCCGGGGTAATGCGGGTACCCATACTTGTTGGGACCAGCATAGCATATTTGCAATCTTTTTTCAATTCTAAACTCATTTCTATTCTGTTTTTTAATTCATATTCATATTCATTTCAAAAAACTGTTCTTCGCCAGTTGCTTTTTGAATCGGATAAAAATCAACGAGGGCAAGAAGGTATGAATATTAAACTCCCCTGGTGGGGTGTGGTTTTAAACTCGTCAGTTCTTCAATTTTCACAGGGCGTTTTTCATCGATTGATTTCCGGGCGGCCACACCGATAAGACAAGACATTGCTCCATCCCTTGTGCCGGCAGAATGTTTATAGGGATCGGCCATGCCGGGGTCCCTGAATATTTTATCCTGGAGGCGTTGATCACCACCACCATGACCACCGCTGGAGGCTTCCACCTTAATCATTTCATGGTTGCGGTCGAAATTGTTCATTTTGAAAATTTCGTCGTATCGCACTTCACCCGGCGCATTTTGGTTCATCTCAGCCGCATGCAATTCGGCCTGATTGATTTTTTCCTGTTGGCGCCAGGGGATGTCTTCCCATGATTCAATGCGTCCGTCGTGTCCGTTAAAGGCAATCCGCCATCCTTCGTAGGGAGAATAAGTGGTGAGCGAATAATTGACGATTACATTGTTGGCATATTTTATTTGAACCGACATTTTATCGAAAATATCGACTTCTTCGCGCCAGAGGCAATTATCACGAATGTAACCATCGTATTTTTCGTTTTTTACATACAGGTTCATGTAGTGTTTGTTATCGGTAATATCCCAATAGTACTGGCATTTATCGGTATAGGCACAGGTACGGCAGTTGGCTCCGCGGTAGGGATTGTTTTTTCCGTAATGTTCCAGTGAGCCGTAAGCGGTTACTTCCACCGGGTCGGAATTGAGGAACCAGTTGAGCAAGTCGAAATGATGGGTGGATTTATGCACGAGCAAAGTACCCCCTTTGTCGCGTTCACCATGCCAGCGTCGGAAATAGGATGCTCCATGGTATACATTCAGGTACCAGTGAAAATCGACAGAGGTAATTTCACCAACGGGTTTTTTTGCCAATTCTTTTTTGATAGCCGAGAATAAAGTTCCATAACGGTAGTTAAAGCCTACAGTGCATTTTTTTCCCGTCCGTTTTTCGGCCTCAAGGATCGCCTCGCTTTTTTGCTCATCGGTGGTCATAGGTTTTTCAGTGAGCACATCGGCTCCCAGTTCCATGGCGCGGATAATGAATTGGTGGTGGTTAGAATCCACCGTGGTAACGATGACCATTTCGGGTTTGGTTTCCTTCATCATCTTGTCGAAATTGGTAAAAACCGGGCAATCGACTCCAATGTGTTTTTTTGCAAATTGAAGACGGCCGGGGTTGATATCACACAAACCTGCAAATTCAACAATATCGCCATAATTTTCAACAATGCGTTTTCCCCAGAAACCGACTCCACGGACACCTGTGCCCACGAGTGCGATTCTTTTTTTTGATTGTTGCGCCATGGCGGCTCCTGCGGGCGACGAAAGCAGAGATACTCCGGCCGCGGCTCCTGCTGAGGTGGTTAAAAAGCTTCTTCGTTTCATAATTTATCGTTTTTCGTTAATAGATGATGGCCAAACAGATTTAAACTCCGCCAAAAGCGTTATAACCTCCGTCAACCGGAAGGATAACTCCGGTAATGAACCTGGAAATATCGGAAATGAGGAACAGCGCCGCTCCCTGCAGGTCTTCGGGTTCACCGAATATTCCCATAGGAGTATTATCCACAATTTTTTGACCCCGGGGGGAGTAATTACCGGTTTTTTCATCGATAACCAGGAAACGGTTTTGGTTGGTTATAAAAAAGCCGGGGGCGATGGCGTTAACGCGGATACCCACTTTTGCGAGGTGAACGGCAAGCCATTCGGTAAAATTATTGACCGAAGCTTTAGCTGCGGAGTAGGCAGGGATTTTGGTAAGCGGGCGGTAAGAGTTCATGGAAGAGATATTCAGCACAACACCCTTTTTTTGCCTGAGCATATCTCCGGTAAACACCATAGTAGGGAGAAGCGTTCCTTTGAAGTTCAGGGCAAAGACTTTATCGAAACCCTCCATTTCCAGTCCATAAAAGGTATCTTCGAGGCTTTCGATGTCTTTTTCTTCCATCTGTTCAACTTTGGTGGTGGCCTGGGGGCTGTTTCCACCCGCTCCATTGATGAGAATGTCGATTTTTCCCAGGCGGGTGTTAATGATTTCTTTGGCTTGTTCCAGCGACGCTTTGTCCAAAACGTTTGCAGCAACGCCAATGACTTCCGTTCCCGATTCGCCGGCAATTTCAGCCGCTACTTTGTCCGCTACCTCCTTATTGATATCGGCGATGGCAATTTTTATTCCGTAAGAGGCCATTGCTTTCACGATGGCACTTCCCAAAACTCCTGCGCCTCCTGTAATAACACAAACTTTACCGCGGAGGTCTTCAAATGACATGGTATTCATCTTTTTTTATTTAAATCCTTTATAATAATCAACGTTTTCTTTGGTTACGATATCAATAGACGTATAGTTTTCTTTGGAAATCGTTCTTTTTTGCACAACATGCCGGAAAAGTTTATTGAGGGCATTGTATCCCTGTTCTTCAGGACGCTGGCAAATTAAAAACTGAACGATGTCCTTTTTCAAAAAACGGGTATTCTCTTTAAGCAAATCGTGACCGATGACTTTTAGACCTTCCAGTTTATATTTTTCGATGAGACGTCCTGCATTGAAAACTTTTGAATTGGTAACGAACATTCCTTTGATGTTTTTTTCGCGAATCTTATTAAGGACCGGCTCCATCCATTTTTCATCAGCCGTGTCTGGCACTTCCATCGTAAATAACTGGTGATGGGTCCGGTTATTTTGTGCAAACCAGTTATAGAATCCTCTTTCCCTCTGGACTAAATGGTTCTGATTATCCATTTCCATAGCAAAATGAATGACCAGGATATTTCCTTCGGGGAGGATCAAATCGAGCAATTTTCCGGAAACCAGGCCACTTTGATAAGAATCCTGTCCGATATAGCCCAGATGACCTGCTTTTTTTATTTCCGAATCGATAAAAACAAAGGGAATACGACGCTCTTTGAGCTGTTTGATAAGGTGCAGTGCCTCTTTTTTAAAGAAAGGAGCCAGAATTACGCCATCGGGTTGTAGTTCAATTAATTTATGGGCTTCGCGGACAAAACTCTCCGGACTCGTCTGGCTAAAGGTGAAGGGTACCAGTTGAACACTGTATTGTTGCAGTTCGGCAATACGTTTTTTGACTCCGATAAACGGTTTGTTCCAGTATCCTTCGGTGGAGGGAGGTTGGGGGAAAAGCGTTGCAAAAACAGCCGATTTTTTTGAAGCAAGGGTACTCGCTAAAATATTGGGTTGGTAATTTAACTCCTTGATGATATTTAATATTTTCTTTTTGGTGGGTTCGGCTACTTCCCCCCGGTTGTGCAATACCCTGTCGACTGTTCCAATGGAAACTTCAGCCTTCAGGGCAATGTCTTTTATCCGTATTTGTTTTTTTGTGTCTATAATATTTTGTATTTCAGTTTATTAATAATAATTATTCTTCCTGGGGTTACAAAATTACTGATTTTTTTTGGTTTTTCGTGTTCGTACACGGAAAAATAGAGAAGATGTTTCACAACATTGTTGAAACAGGATTGGGGGCGGGGAAGTTGGAAAGGGAAAAGTGATTATTCCGGTTTTTGATCGAGGATTTGAGGATTTTTGACCATATGTTTTATGAACCGGAAGAGTCTTCCCCCGTGAGATCCATCAACGACGCGGTGGTCGAGGGTTGCAGAGAGGGTGAATATTTTACGTGGCACAATTTCGTCGTTAACGACCACTGGTTTTTTGTAAACCTTTCCAATAATCAATACCACGGAAACATTCGATGAGGGTAAAAGGGCGGCATAGCCCGTATCGAGCCCCAGGCTTCCGATATTGGAGACCATGTAAGAGCCAAAGCTGTTGGAAGAGAGTTTGAGCCCGGGGAGGGCAATTCCCCAGTCGATGGTAACCAGTTTGTAAAGATTAAAAAGCCAGGCTCTGAAAGGCCACGGAATGGAAGAAAGGAGATGCTTTGACTGCATGGCTCTGTTTTCATCTCCCCGGCGCGATTGCTTTATTTGGGTGGCTATTGTTTCTGAAAGCTCTGATATCGTGAGCTGATCGGCATTTTCCACTTTTACCGAACCCATCTCTCCTCCCTTGAGCAAAACACTCACCATGGCATCAACCGCAGAACGCTTTATCACTTTTCCGCGGCGTATATAGGTGTTCAGTTCAGGAACCTCCTCGTTAAATGCCCTTCCAATGATGAGGGTCATTAAATGGGTCAGGGTGGTCTTTATGCCCTCTTTTCGTTTTTGGGCAATGAATTGTTCCAGTTCGGTTACGTCGATATCCACCGAACCATAAATTTTTGAGTCACGGGGTTTCCGGTAAATGGAAGAAGCGACTTTGCGCCAGTTGGAATTGAGATTTTCTGAAATATCTGCCATAAATTGAATCGCATTGAACGGGCTCCCGGAAGACCCCCATTTTTGAATTGCCACAAATTTAACTTTTTAAACCAAATAAATGTCTTTAGTCCGCATCCAGTTTAAAATCAATTTAAATTATTTCTTTTGATTGTTTTAACGCTCAATATTTCATAAACTTATAACGTATAACAAGGTAGCACAGATGGGTTTCTGTAGCATAGATTTTACGTTGAACAATCCTTAGATTATATGAATCAGGAATTTGGAGAACCTACAAAATCGGAGCGCATAATTTCCTCCATATCTCAGTCGATTCGCAGCGGGGAACTGAAGAACGGGCAGATGATTCCAAGCATCAACTCCGCGGCGAAGAAATTCGGAGTTGCCCGCAAGACCGTTATTAGGGCTTACGATAAACTTATTATGCAAGGGTTTGTGGAATCACGCCCTAAAAAAGGGTTTTTTGTAGTAAACAAGGAGCCGGGGCATAAACTGAGGGTAATGCTTATCATTCATAGCTTTGATGCGCATTTTCAGAGACTTTATCATGATTTCAGGGAAAAAGCCGGCGAATATTGTGAGGTAGAGATTTATTTTCACCATTATAATATCAAAGTCCTGGATTTGATCCTTCGCAGGAATTCCTCCACCTATGATCTGTTTTTGATTTCCTCGTTTAATCATCCCGGAATTCCCAAAGTAATGGGCCAGATTCCAGCAGGGAAACTTTTTATTATTTCACGGAATGATCGTATAGGGAACAAATACAATTCGGTTACCCAGGATTTTTACAGGGGAACATACGATTCCCTGAAAACCGCCGGTAATCTTCTGAAAAAGTATAAACGATTTCTGCTTAGTTTTCCCCCGGAGAGTGGACATCCCGAAACACTGAAGCAAGGATTTATTGAATTTTGTGAAGATTATGGTATTCCTTTCCGGATATTTTTTTCTTTGGAAGACTGTGAGATAAGGCTGGGAGATGCTTTTTTGGTCATTGATGACTGCGATTTGGTGAAATTGCTGAAAGTGTGTAAAATACGAAACTGGACACTTGGAAAGGATGTAGGGGTGATTTCCTACAATGAAACACCGCTCAAGGAGGTTATCCGGGAGGGGATTACCGTTATCTCCTGCGATTTTTCTGAAATGGCGGGTGAGATGGCCGGATTTATTCAGCGAAGGAGAAACGGGAATAAGGTTTTGGATATTCGTTTGGTCCAACGCAGTTCGTTGTAGTTTTCAAAAGGATTAGGACAGGCAATTGGACGATCCATTGATTATGACAGCTATGAATATAAAAAAAAACAGAAGAAAAATTAAAAACCAAAAAAGTAAAAAATGGCAAAGAATTCGAATGGTACTGCGTTAAAGCGCTCCGGGTTCCGGTGGATAATTGTGGCCCTGTTGTTTTATTCCACTACGATTGTTTATTTCGACCGTGTTATTTTGGGGATACTTGCCCCCTCTCTGACGGATGAATTTGGCTGGAGCGAACAACAGTACAGTTATATCGTCTTTGCTTTTCAGTTAACTTATGCCATAGGTCCGATGATAATCGGCTATTTGATTGACCGTTTGGGCACCCGCTGGGGGTTTTCCCTGGCCGTCGTTGTTTGGGGAATTGCCAGTTTGTCGCATGCAGCAGCCCGCAGCTGGCTCGGATTTGCTTTTGCGCGGCTTGGGCTCGGTATTGGTCAATCGGCCAATTTTCCGGCCAGTATTAAAACGGTGGCCGAATGGTTTCCACAGAAGGAGCGGGCATATGCCACCGGATTATTCAATGGCGGTTCCAATATCGGTCAGGTGATTGCACCCCTTTTGATTCCTGTGGTACTTTATGTTACCGGTGCCTGGCAATATGTTTTTGTGTTATCACTCGTCATGAGCATGAGCTGGCTGGTTTTATGGCTGATATTTTTCCGTTCACCTCGCGAAAGCCGCTTTGTAAATCAGGCCGAGCTGGCTTATATTGAAAGCGATAAAGGGAATCTAGAAGAAGTAAAAATCCCGTGGAAAAATCTTGTCCGCCATCGTCAGACCTGGATTGTGGCATTGGGAAAATTGTTTGCCGATCCGGTCTGGTATTTTTACCTTTTTTGGGGTGCCAAATTTTTAAATGCACGGTTCGGCATTGAATTAAAAGGGCTTGCCCTGCCGCTGGTCATTATTTATGTTTTTGCTTTTGGCGGAGGGATAGCCGGGGGAGCTGTTTCCTCGTGGTTGTTGAAGAAGGGGAAAAACGCCAATTTTTCCAGAAAAATCACTATGCTGGGAACGGCTTTGCTCGTTTTACCGGTGATGCTGGTTCCCTTCATTCAATCGCTGCCGGTTTGTGTCGGGTTAATTGCTTTGGCCGCAGCGGCTCACAATTCATGGTCGGCCAATATTTTCACAGTTGCCTCCGATTTGTTTCCTAAAAAAATGGTGGGATCAGTCATAGGTTTTTCCACTACCGTAAGTTCCATTGTGGCTATGGGAACCGCTTTACTTATCGGCATGGCCCTGGAACAGGCCGGTACTGATGGATATGTCTTCCCTTTTGTTATTGCAGCATTTGGCTATCTTGTTGGTTTACTGGTTATTCACCTGATTTCACCCAATATGAAACCTGTATCATTAAAATAGATAGGATATGAATTCACGCGAACGAATACAGAAAGCTCTACGGTTTGAGGAAGCCGATCGCATTCCTTATGATTTGGCCGCAACGACCTGGACAGGCATTACAAAAACGGCCTATAAACGATTTTTAGAGTTCACCGGAAGAGAGCCGGAGGAACCTGTCTGGGCCGATGTCATTCAGCAGATTGTAATTCCCTCCGAAAAGGTTTTGGGGGAGGTGAATGCCGATGTCCGGGGTATTTTTCCACTAACAAGTCATAACTGGGATGTTTATTCCAAATTGAAAGATACCGGTGATTATTTTGAATACCATGATGAATGGGGATTTATCCATCATTTCCCCAAAAACGGGTATTGGTTTTCACTGGTAGATAGTCCACTGGAAAATGTCGATTTTAACGAGGAGGGATTGATTGAACGTTATTCCTGGCCTCATGCAAGCGATCCCGGGCGCTTCCGGGGATTGAGGGAGCAGGCGCGTTACTACCGCGATCAAAACAAACCTGTTTTTATTAAAGGTCTATGCGCCGGGCTGTTTGAGATGCATCAGCGGGTGCGGGGCATGGAAAATGCGATGTTGGATCCTTTTATGTTTCCCGGAAATTCGGATAAACTCATTGGTAAACTGGCCGATTTAAAAATCGAATTTTGGGATGCTGCGCTCAGGGAAGTGGGCGATTTGGTAGATATTGTGGGGGAAGGAGACGATTACGGAACCCAGCAGTCCCAGCTCATTGATCCGGATCAATTCCGGACTTATTATAAGCCCCATTTTACCCGTGTTTTAAAATTCATAAAAGAAAAGGCCCCCCATACCAAACTGATGTTTCATTCCTGTGGAAATGTGAGGCCTATCATTTCCGATTTGCTTGAAATGGAAGTGGATATTCTGAATCCCGTCCATGTTACGGCGGCAGGGATGGAGCCTGTTAAGCTGAAAAAGGATTTTGGAGATTCCATTGTGTTTTGGGGAGGCGGTATCGACACACAGGACGTTCTTCCCAACGGGACACCTCAGCAGGTGAAGGATCATGTGAGAAAGAATATCGATGCCCTGGCTCCGGGCGGAGGTTTTGTTTTTACCACGGTCCATAATATTCAGGCCGAAGTACCCCCGGAAAATATCGTTGCCATGCTGGAAACCTTAGACGAATTCGGCGTTTATTCATCATTTCAACAAATAAAAGACAAATAAAATGAGGTATTATTCAACTATTTTGGTTTTTCTAATCTTCTTCGCCTTTCCGGAAATGGCCATGACCAGTGAAGATGGTCTGCTTAAACCGGAAAATGATTGGGAAATACTATTTGATGGAAATGGAACAGACCAATGGAGGTCAAAAACCGGTCCTGATTTTCCTGAGGCAGGATGGAAAACAGAAGGAGAACTGTTGTATCTTGAAAAGGAAGACGGAGGGGGAGGAGATATTGTCACCCGGGAGAAGTACGGAAATTTTGAACTGGTTTTTGAATTTAATCTTACAAGGGAGGCCAACAGCGGGATTAAGTATTTTGTGGATACAGTGGTTAACCGGGAAAACGGCCGCGTGATGATCAATGGGCCGGAATACCAGATAATAGATGACTACCATAACACTCATGTAAAAGATGATCCTCATGGAATGAGTTCAACAGCTTCAGTATATCTTTTTTATGCCCCTGAAAACAAAAAACTGAATCCTCCGGGAGAATGGAACACAGGCCG
>CAYTDH010000140.1:0-10348 GCA_964436325.1 uncultured Tangfeifania sp. | reverse complement strand
CGTCGAAATGACACCCGAATCGGGGCTTCATTATTGCATTCATTATAAGTGGTTTATAAAAACATGCCATTGGTAGCAAAAAATCCCACACTCTACAATTCGTAATTTACTCACGCCCGTTTTGTGCATCTTTTATGCTTTGTGATAATCATTAGGGTTCCAAAACTCCACCCTTAAAATCACTAAACCACAACGAGCGAAGCGATTTCAAACAAGCAACCAGCAACCAGCAACCAGCAACCAGCATCCAGTCCTCCTCCCGGAGGGGGCACCAACACCCTTCCCTTTTTAATTTTCCCAAAAATTTTGATATTGCCCCGAATGTTTCCATTTTTGGCGGATTATTTATTTTTATTCATGTTTCAGAATGCTGGAATCCTATTTTGATGCTATTGGTCGGTTCGGGCCCTTTGAATGGGTCCTCACCGGACTGTTGGGCAGTGTTTTTTTGCTGAAAATGATTTATCTTTTCCTTTTTACCGGAAGAGGGCTGTTCCGGAAATCAAAAGGCGGGAGGGGGAACAGTCCTGTTTCACTGATCTTAACACCGCGCAATGAGGAAGAAAATCTGGCAGCCTATTTGCCCGCTGTACTTGAAATCCTACCCCGGGAATGCGAAGTGGTAGCTGTGGATGATTTTTCACAGGATGGTTCGCTCACCATTCTTGGGATGATGAAGGAAAAATATAAAAATCTCCGGCTTTCTGCCCTCTTTCAGGAAACCAGGTATTCTGAAAAGCTGGCTCAGAGTATTGCCCTTAAGGCAGCCCAAAATGAATGGGTGTTGGTTATTCCTCCCTCCATCGCCGAAGCCGGATCCAGGTGGATTTCTTCGGTTACATCCCGGCTTAATGGAGAAAAAGAGATCGTGGTGAATTACAGTAACCTGAAACCGGGAAAAGGTTTTTTTCATAGGCTCTACCGTGCTGAATGCTTTTGGCAGCAGGTCCGGAGTTTTGGATTTATTATAAATGGACTGCCCTATGTCAATTTTGAAGAGAATGTGGCCTTTAGGAAAGAGAATTATTTCAGGACCGGAGGGTATGGAAAGAGGGTTAAAGAACCTTATGCCAATCTTGAATTACTGATAAACAGTTTTATAAAAAGAAAAAATACCGGGATTCACTTCTCTGCAGATGCAGCACTCAGAAAAGAAATGCCCGTGGGCAGGCACACTTTTTTTGAACTCATTCAAAAAGAAATCCGTATCCGGAGATTCCTGCCCTTTTTCAGGCGCTTTATTCTGGCTTTCGAGAGGCTGTTGCATCTTTTATACCTCCCCGTCTTTGTGTTGGCCTTTTTTGCATTGACTGAATTCTGGCCGGTTTGGCTGGCATTGCTGGTGATTCATTTAGCTGCTTTTTCGTTTATCATAAAAATTTTGCTCAACCGTTTGAATGAACGTAATTTATTCTTATCTTCGTTTATGGTTGGTCTAATGATGCCCTGGTTCAAGTTTTTTTACCAGGGGTATTTTATTCGTAACAGCCGCAGACAAAAATGGAAAAACAAAAGGTAAATCTGTCGGAAAAAGCGCGCCAGGATTTTGAACTGGTTCAAATGGCATTGAAGGGCGATGAAAAGGCGTTTACCCGTTTGCTTTCCCGTTACAAGGATTCCATCTATTTCATGCTTTTGAAGATGGTGAATAACCGGAATGACGCCGAAGACCTTACGCTGGAGGCTTTTGGCAAGGCCTTTAAAAATATTCATCAATATTCGCCCACGTATGCCTTTAGCACCTGGTTGTTTAAAATTGCCTCCAACAATTGCATCGACTTTCTGCGGCGGAAAAAAGGGACCTATATTACCATTGAAAACAATAATGAATCAGGCCAGAATAATGAAGTCATCCGTTTGAAATCGAAGGAGTTGAACCCCGAAGAGAGGTTCATCAGGCAACAGAAAGCCATTTTGTTGCATCGTATTGTCAGGCGTTTAAAACCCCGGTACCGCACCCTGGTTGAACTGCGATATTTCAGGGAGTACTCTTATGAGGAGATTGCCCGGGAGCTGGAATTACCCCTGGGAACCGTTAAGGCACAGTTGTTCAGAGCCCGTGAGATGCTTTTCAAGTTGATTGAAGATACTGAAATGGGCAGGAAAAGTTGAGAGAACACATGGAGATCATTCACAAATATTTTCCCGGTTTAACCTCCAAACAAAAGGGGCAGTTTGAGCAGTTGATGCCCCTCTATTCCGACTGGAATGCGAAAATCAATGTTATTTCGCGTAAAGACATCGATGCCTTGTTTGAACGACATGTTTTGCATTCGCTGGCTATTGCGCAGTTTATTAAATTTACTCCTTCAACCCGTGTTTTGGATGTAGGGACCGGCGGTGGTTTTCCGGGGATTCCCCTGGCCATTTTCTTCCCCGAAACCCATTTTCACCTGGTAGACGCTACCGGAAAAAAAATTAAAGTGGTTGAGGCGGTGGCTTCCGGACTGGGATTGGAGAATGTCACCGCAGAACAGATCAGGGCGGAACAACTCAGCGGTAAATACGATTTTGTGGTTAGCCGTGCCGTTACCCGGTTGCCGGAGTTTTTCAAATGGATTGTGAAGAACATTTCACGCAAACAGCGGAATGCCCTTCTCAACGGAATTTTGTATTTGAAAGGCGGCGATATAGACCAGGAGTTGAAGCCATTCGGGAAGAAAGCTCGTATTCAGATGCTTTCATCCTATTTTGACGAGCCGTTTTTTGAAACTAAAAAGCTGGTTTACTTAATCCCTTGATTAATCGGTCTGAAGATATTCATCACCAAAAGAAACTCCCATTTTGCGGGCCTTCTGGATGAGAGAATGGTCCTTATCTACCAGCCGCAGTTTCCCGCCAACCTCTCCCAATGGTACTGTTGAAATTTTGCCCCCTTTGATGGCCACCATGGTGCCGTAGCACCCTTCAGCAATACACTGGGCTGCATAAGCCCCGTACCGTGTGGCCAGAATGCGGTCCATGGGGGTTGGGCTTCCGCCGCGCTGAATGTAGCCCAGAACAGTCTTCCGGGTTTCAATTTCGGTATAGGTCTCTATGGCCTCGGCAATATGCGAGGCTGCCGATTTGTTTTTGGGATGATCGATTCCTTCGGCCACCACCACAATGGAGTATTTCTTTTTCTCTTCGTAACGGCTTTCAATTTTTTTGCAAACCGAGCGCACATTGTAAGGCAGTTCGGGTAGCAAAATGATATCACCCCCGCCGGCAACTCCCGAATAGAGTGCCAGCCATCCTGCATGGTGCCCCATCACTTCGATGATCATTATCCGCTGATGGGAGTTGGCTGTATTGTGCAGCCGGTCAACTGCATCGGTGGCAATTTGCAGGGCAGAATCAAAACCAAACGTAATGTCGGTGCCCCAAACATCATTGTCGATTGTTTTGGGAATCCCAATGACGTTTAACCCCTCCTGCGCCAGCATATTGGCTGTTTTCATGGTGCCATTCCCGCCAATGCAAACAACACAGTCGAGACCCAGTTTTTGGTAGGTTTCCTTAATTTTTTTGGGTTTTTCGGCCACTTTCTTGCTGTTTTTTACCGCCTTGTAAGGTTTTTCCCGGGAGGTTCCCAATATGGTTCCCCCAACAGTCAGGATTCCCGAAAGCTGCGATTCCTGCAAAACCATGTAATCATTGTTGATTAACCCCAGGTATCCGTCATTGAATCCATACACTTCCATTCCGTATTCTACCATGGCTGTTTTACCCACGCCTCTAATGGCTGCATTTAAGCCGGGACAGTCGCCCCCGGCCGTTAAAATTCCAATCTTTTTTGGCTTATTACTCGCACTCATATTAAAATTGTTGTCTTTTTTGATTCCCGGATTAAAGTAAAAACCGAAAGTACAAAACTATTTTCTGAATGTTTCATTTTGCAACTCCGAATCCCCATTCTTGTTATTTTTTTAAGGATTGCAATTTTACTTTGGATTCAGAGTGATTTGGTTTATTTTTGTATACCAAAGGAAAACTTTTGATTAACAAATAAAAAACCGAATAAAAATGAAAAAGTTGAGTTCTATCCTTTTGGCGGGTGTAGTGGTATTAGGGCTTTCTTGCACCGGCGGCCAGAAAAAATCCAGTGATGAGGCAGAAGCCGAAGAAAAAACAGTTGCAGTGGTAGAAGAATCCGCTCCCAATGAATTAACCGAAGATGAAAAAGAGGAGGGGTGGATGTTGTTGTTTGACGGCGAAACCAGCGATGGCTGGCGCGGAGTAAATCAGGAATCCTTCCCGGCCGGCTGGCAGGTTGTGAACGGAACTTTGCATTGCAAGGAATCCGGAAAAGGGGAAGCAGGTGCCGAAGATGGTGGTGACATCTTGTACGAACAGCAATTTTCCAATTTCCAACTGAAATTTGAATGGAAAATATCTGAGGGAGGAAATTCAGGTGTTTTCTATCTTGGACAAGAGGTGGAAGGGGACCCGATATGGAAAACCGCACCGGAGTTTCAGGTGCTCGATAATGCCAAGCATCCCGATGCCATGCTTGGAGAAAATGGCAACCGCCAGGCGGCCTCGCTCTACGATTTGATACCGGCCGATCCGCAAAATACCAAACCTGCCGGTGAATGGAACAGTGCCGAAATTCTCGTCTATGACGGAACCGTAGTGCACCGGCAAAATGGTGAAACCGTTCTGGAATATCACCTGTGGACCGATGACTGGTATGAAAAAGTAGCTGACTCCAAATTCCCTGAACTGAATCCAGACTGGGCTGAGGTAGCCAAATCAGGATACATTGCTTTGCAGGATCATGGCGATGCCGTTTGGTACAGGGATATAAAAATTAAAGAGTTATAGTTTTTAGTCCATAACCTTATATATTAAAGGCGTGTTCTTTGGTGAGCATGCCTTTTTTCATTCCGGATAATAGCCTGATTCGTTCAATATTCCCTGATAATCAGAATTTTCCATAAGTTCAGCAAGCGTGACTCCCGGGAATTTTTTCATGTATTGCCGCACAATCTGCCATCCCAGCCAGGTGCCGGTCTTTCCGGGCGACTCCCGGGGAAATCCGGTGGTGGTGGGACCGTCGTTGGTATAACGGACGATATCCATCCGGTTGTTCGAATACAACAGCTTCTTTTCGATGAGGTAATTCCACATTTGAGGTTCGTTGTTGTGGCACCACTGAAGTTCTTCATCTGTGTACCCTATTTTCAGGGTGTCGGGTTCTTCGGGCAGCAGGGCATCGGTAAAATACAGCAGCTTCCCCTGATGGACCATATGGTCGAGCAGGGTAGTGGTGGCTTCCGTGGCATCGAATTCGGTCAGCCCCCAGGCATAAACAATATCAGGTACCACTTTTCCGGGGTGCATGTTTTTGATTTTATAAAGGGGCACATTGCTGAGCTGCCGGTAATATTTGGCATCGCGCCCCAGGTATTTGTCCAGACTTACACCAACGATCTCTTCGGCTGTGAAAACCGACTGGTTAAATCCTGAAATGACGGTAAAAATTTCTGGCAATTCTTTTTCCGGGAAATGGTAGCGGTAATATTTGAATGCCTGGATGAGTGCCTGCTCCGTTTTTTCAAAATTTCCAAAAACTTCCTCCACCCGGACTTTTACATTACGGATCATCGTATCGGTGAGGAATTCACGCATAACTCCGGGAAAAAAATCATCCTGGATTCCACCGGCATGAATGACTTTATAGGTGTACAAATCAAAAAAACCGGGATAGTCATTTCTGAGTTCCTTCAGGTATTCCAGGGTATCTCCTGAAGAGATGGAAAAAAGCTCCCTGTCGAAACGGACAACTTCCACCTCTGCTTTAATGTCTGAAGTGTCTACTTTCAAGCGGTTGCGGTTGCAGGAGAGCAGGACCGGCAGGAAAAGCAGAAGGAAAAAATAGTGTTTGTATCTTATTGTCATTGCAATCTCTTCTGATGTTATTCTTTTTCTCATTTGATTACGCATCACATTTCATTTTATTGTGAAGTGGAGCTGAAATTAACCAATTGCGAAGAGAAATGGAAACAGGGGAATCGTTTTACCTTACAGATTTTTGCAGGGAAGATCATTGTTTATTATTTTTAACCACAAAGAAACCAAAGAATCCACAATGCACACAAAGAAAAGGAATTATGACTGAAAATGAAATTTCCTACCAAATAATTGGGGCAGCCCTGGAGGTTCATAAAGCTTTGGGCCCAGGTTTATTGGAAAGTGCTTATAAAGAGTGTTTAGCCTTTAAATTAAACGAGTTGGGTTTTTATATCGAAAAAGAGAAACCTATGCCGCTGGTTTTTGAAGATGTGAAATTAGAGTGCGGCTACAGGATCGATTTGCTAATTGAACGAAAAGTTGTTATTGAGATAAAAAGTGTGGATGCATTAAATGATGTTCATCTTGCACAAACCTTAACTTATCTGAAGCTCGGAGATTATAAACTTGGGTTACTGATTAATTTTAATGTAGCAATGTTAAAACAAGGAGTTAAACGGATTATTCATGGCGATTTATAAGAATCCAAAAAGTCGTCTTGAAAAATTCATATTAGGCTATTCTTTGTTTACTTTGTGAAAATCATTGCGAACTTTGTGGTTAAAAATAAAGGAATGAAAGTAGCACTCGCACAGTTGAATTACATTATCGGCGATTTTGAGGGAAATGCCCAAAAAATGATTCATAACATTGAACGGGCGAAACGGGATGGGGCAGACCTGGTTGTTTTTTCGGAGTTATCGGTTATAGGCTATTACCCTCACGACCTGCTGGAAAAAAAGGAGTTTATTGAAAAAGCAGAGGCTGCGGTTAAGAAGATTGCCGGCGCATGCCAGGGCATTGCAGCCATAGTGGGCGCCCCCCGGATTAACGAGAATGAACGCGGCAAACGGCTTTTTAATTCGGCCTTTTTCCTGGTTGACGGTGCCATCCGCTCAGTCCACAACAAAACCCTGCTGCCCACTTACGATATTTTTGATGAATACCGCCATTTTGAACCCAACCGTGAATTCAACGTAGTGGAATACAAAGGGGAACGCATAGCCATTACCATTTGCGAAGATTTATGGGATGAACAGCCCACAGCCAATGAATTCGGGAAGGATAAACTCTACCAGGAGTCTCCCATGGAAGAGGTGGCCCGGCTGAATCCCGGTTTTGTGGTGAATATTTCTGCCTCTCCTTTCTCCTACAACCAGGAGAGCTGGCGGAAGGACATCCTTGTTTCCAAAGCAAAGCAATTCCGTTTGCCCATTTTTTATGTGAACCAAACCGGTGCCCAGACGGAACTGATATTCGACGGAGGGTCGGTGTTCATTGATAGTGGCGGGGAAATCCTTCATGAATTAAACTATTTTGAAGAAGATTTCAGGGTAGTGGATACCCGGAACCCGGGAGCGAAGAGCCTTCAGCCTGCTTCCGGCACCATTGGAAAGATTCATGATGCCCTGGTTTTGGGTATTCGCGACTATTTTGGGAAAATGGGATTCCGGCAGGCCACCCTGGGGCTTTCAGGAGGCATCGACTCGGCAGTTACCGCTGTACTGGCTGTTCGTGCACTGGGACCGGAAAATGTGCGTGTGCTGCTGATGCCCTCGAAGTATTCCTCTGGCCACAGCCTTGACGATGCCCGTCAGTTGGCGGAAAATTTGGGCATTCGCTACGATGTGGTGCATATCCAGGACGCGGTGGATGCCTTTGAAAAGGAGTTGAAGCCCCTTTTTGAGGGGGTAAAACCGGGTATCACCGAGGAGAATATCCAGGCGCGGGCACGGGGGATTTATGTGATGGCCATTTCCAATAAATTTGGGCATATCCTCCTTAACACGACCAATAAAAGTGAGAGCGCAGTGGGATACGGTACCCTTTACGGCGATATGAACGGTGGCCTGGCAGTTTTGGGGGATGTTTACAAAACTGATGTTTTTAAAATGGCACGGTTCATGAACAAAGAACGGGAGGTCATCCCGGAGAACAGCATTGTAAAACCCCCTTCTGCTGAGCTGAGACCGGACCAGAAAGATACCGATTCGCTGCCCGATTATGCCATATTGGATGAGATTCTGTTCCGGTTCATTGAATTGAACCAGTCGCCCGCCGAAATTGTGGAGAAGGGATTCGATGAAAAGGAAGTCCACCGGGTCATTCGAATGGTGAACATTAACGAATACAAAAGGTTCCAGGCAGCGCCCATCTTAAGGGTTAGTTCCAAGGCTTTTGGTTTTGGAAGGAAGATGCCGCTGGTGGCGAGGTATTGAGGGAGGTTGTCGTTGTTGTCGTTGTTGTTATTGTTGTCTTGGTTAGTGTTTGCGGGGGGCATTGGAGTTGCTTCGCTCGGAAAAAATTGTGAAATTGACAAATTGTGAAATTGTTATGGTTTGCAGGAGGGGGAGGGAGTCGCTTTGCTCGGGGAGATTGTTTGTTGTTTGGTGTTTTGTGTTTGGTGTTCTGTGTTTGATTTGCGGGGGATGTTTGTGTCGCTTCGCTCGGAAGAGGGAGGAGGTTGTCGTTGTTGGTTTTCCGCCTATCGGCGGATCATGGTTGTCGTTGTTGAGGTGTACCGGGGCCGTTGGTTTCGCTTTGTCCGGATATTTTTATTTTTTTGAGGATAGGGAATGTGGCGCATAGGTGAATAAATTACATATCATTCAATGATAATTCCCGGTAGTTTATTTTATAGTCCCTCAGTTCTCCTGTTGCACGCATAAAAGCGTAACTTTTTTCGCGCAGTTTCTCCATGTTGAATTGGGCTGAATTTCGCTTTACTTCAATGATTTCAGCATATTTTTCCCGTTCATTAACTGCTATCAGATCAATCTCTGTTTCTCCTTTTCTGTCCCAGTAACTTCCAATCCGGGTAAATCTTTTTTCCTCCATGAGTTTTTTGAAAAAATAACGCTCCAGCATTTTTCCGCTGAAAGTATCATAATCGCGTTCGATTATTTTCTTCAATTCATCGTAGTTTCCAATTTCGATGATGTGACTGAATTTGTATATAAACCGAAACCAGAAATTCAGAAAATTATCATTGATCACATAACGGATGTTTTTGGATGAGACTTTTGAAAAGATGGGCAATGATTTGGTGATGAGGTTATAGTCCTTTTCCATTTTAGTTAGATAACCGCTTACTTCGCGGTTAATGAATGCCTCCATCTTTCTTCTGGTATTTTCTCCACGGGCAATGGCCGATAATATGGAAAAGTAGGTGGCATATTCTTTCCCAAATTCTTCAATAAGCATATTTTTTCCTTCTTGAAGAAAGGGTGAATCTTCTTCCACCATAAAGTCGATCATGCTGCTTTTTGTATGTGCTTCTCCATCCATGAGCAATTGAATGTATTTTGCAACTCCTCCTGTAAATGAATAGAGTGCCAATAAGTCATCCGGTTTCCATGATAAATATTGTTCATTCAGAATTTTCTTTAAAACAGTTGTCTCAAAAGGCCTGATTTTCATTGTTTGTGTTGTTCGTCCGAACAGCGGTTCCTTCGAATTTTGAAATATTTTATGCATCAGGGAAAAAACTGAACCGCAAACAATCAGGTTCATCCTGCTTTCATCTTTGTTTACATCCCAGTGATGCTGCATTTCACTATAAACAGAGGGGGCAACATGATAAAATTCCTGGAATTCATCCAGGATTAGATTAAAAGGGATGTGTTTTGAATATTCCATGAGAAATTGAAAAAGATTGCCAAAACTACTCACTTCACCTAAAACAGGTATGTTCAATTTTTCTTTCACTTCCTGAATAAAGTCCTTGCATAAAAAACTTTCAGATTTCCTGGCTACAAAAAAATACAAAGTTGGCTGACCTTTTGTAGCCTGTAAAAGCAATTGAGTTTTTCCAATACGTCTCCGCCCTGTGATTACGGTAAACTTTGCATTCTCAAGCGATTGTTTTTGTATTTTCTGCAAAAGGGAAATTTCCTTTTCCCGGTTAAAAAATTTCATGATGCAATTTTTTTAAAACAATTGTTTCCGAAATAGCTGTTTCCGAAATGGCTGTTTCTTTTTTCAAATATATGCTTTTTTTATTTTACAAAAAAGAATTCCTACATTTGTTTCCATGACTGTCATCAACGGGATAAAGGAAGAAACCCTGATACAGCGACTCATTAACGGCGACCAGACGGCCTTTGAATTGCTGTTTCGTTTCTATTATCCCGGTTTGGTAACCTTCGCCTCCCAGATTGTCCTCGACCCCGATGAAGCCGAAGAAATTGTGCAAGACTTTTTTGTGAAGTTGTGGGCTGGCCGCAAAGAGATTAAAAAATCAGAAACCCTGAAAAGTTACTTTTTTACTTCGGTTAAAAACCGGGCGCTGAATGTCCTGAAAAAGGAAAAAATCAGTGAAAAAGTGCGGCAGGAACTTCGGGAAATGGTTGAA
>CAYTDH010000139.1:0-10364 GCA_964436325.1 uncultured Tangfeifania sp. | reverse complement strand
CATCGTGGACTTGCACCACTTAGCTATTTACCATGCACGGCACACAAAAAAGAGGGAGCAAAAAATGCTCCCTCTTTTTTTATCTTTTAAACTATGCCTGGGCTGTTGGCCCGCCAAAAGTCATGGGTGGCATGGAAGGATCAGAACCAGGCTTTATATTTTTTATCGGACCATGCAGAGATTCAAACTTTTTAATGTTATCCTGCAGGGCCATGAGCAAACGTTTAGCATGTTCGGGCGTAAGAATAACCCTTGACTTAACATTTGCCTTAGGAACACCTGGCATAATCCGTACAAAGTCAACGACAAACTCTGAACTGGAATGGGTTATCACAGCCAGGTTTGAATAAATCCCCTGGGCAACTTCTTCATTCAGCTCAATATTCAACTGCTGTTGTTTTGGCTTTTTTTCATCCATACTATCCACTCCTTAATCGTTTCTTTTCGTTTCTATCAAGCGGTCATACTCCTCTTTGGAACCGACGATCAAGTTTTTATACTCTTTCAGTCCGGTACCTGAAGGAATCAGATGCCCGCAAATAACATTCTCTTTCAGCCCGTCGAGGTAATCGGTTTTCCCATGAATAGCGGCTTCGTTTAACACTTTTGTTGTTTCCTGGAACGAAGCGGCAGACAGCCAACTCCTGGTTTGAAGGGCCGCTTTGGTAATCCCTTGCAGAATCTGGCTTGAAGTGGCAGGAATTGCGTCCCTGGCCTCAACAAGTTTTTTATCCTTACGTCTCAACTGTGAATTTTCATCCCTCAGCCGGCGTGCAGAAATAATCTGCCCTGCTTTCAATCCTTCTGCTTCTCCACCTTCGATGATGACCTTTTTGTTCCAAATCCAGTCATTCTCCGAAACAAATTCATTTTTATCCACCACTTGTCTTTCGAGGAACCGGGTATCTCCGGGGTCTTCAATCGTCACCTTCCGCATCATCTGGCGGATGATAACTTCAAAGTGCTTATCATTAATTTTTACACCCTGCATGCGATACACATCCTGCACCTCATTCAGAATATATTCCTGAACAGCAGTGGGGCCTTTAATCGCAAGAATATCGGAAGGTGTGGTTGCACCGTCAGACAATGAAGTACCCGCACGGATATAGTCATTCTCCTGGACCAAAATCTGCTTGGACAGCGGTACCAGATATTTTTTTACATCTCCCGTTTTGGAAGTGATGATAATTTCGCGGTTACCCCGTTTAATTTTACCGAGGGAAACCTCACCATCGATCTCCGAAACAACGGCTGGATTGGAGGGATTTCGGGCTTCAAAGAGTTCAGTTACCCGTGGCAAACCACCGGTAATGTCACCGGCTTTTCCAGCGGCTCTTGGAATTTTAACCAATACCTCCCCGGCTTTCACCTTTTGCCCTTTTCCCACAGAAATATGACCACCCACAGGAAGGTTATACGAACGAATCATCGTTCCGTCTTCATCCATAATCTTCAATGTCGGGTTCTTGGTCTTATCCCTGGTTTCAATAATCACTTTCTCACTGTAGCCTGTTTGTTCATCAGACTCTTCGCGGAAAGTAATGCCATCGATCAAGTTCTCAAATTCAATGGTACCATCGAATTCCGTAATAATAACCCCATTAAAGGGGTCCCATTCACATATCAGTTTCCCTTTTCGGATTTCCTCCCCGTTTTTCACATACAATTTAGAACCATATGGGATGGGATGGGTAGACAGCGGAATCTGCGTGTTCTTGTCAATGATTTTCAATTCAGCCAAACGGCTAACCACAATATCAACAGGATTTCCACCCTCATCTTTCTCCACTGCACGCAATTCTTCAATTTCGGCATAACCATCATAACGGGCTTCTACCGTTGACTGTGCCGATATGTTGCCTGCAATACCCCCCACGTGGAATGTACGCAATGTCAACTGCGTTCCGGGTTCTCCGATAGACTGGGCCGCAATCACCCCAACAGACTCTCCTTTTTGAACCGAGTCACCCGTTGCAAGGTTTCGCCCGTAACATTTGGAACAAACACCAATTTTGGATTCGCAGGTTAATACGGAACGGATTTCAACGCTTTCAATGGGCGATTCATCTATGGCCGCGGCCACCTCTTCGGTTATCTGTTCACCCGATTTTACAATAAGTTCACCATTTAACGGATGGTAAATATCATGCACGGAGGTACGCCCAATGATCCGTTCAAAAAGTGAGGCAACCACCTCTTCGTTATTTTTGATGGCAGAAGCGGCCAGACCGCGCAATGTTCCGCAGTCCTCCTCTGAGATAATAACGTCCTGCGCAACATCCACCAATCGTCGTGTAAGGTATCCGGCATCCGCTGTTTTCAGGGCTGTATCGGCAAGACCTTTACGTGCACCGTGAGTTGAAATAAAGTATTCCAGTACCGAAAGCCCCTCTTTGAAATTAGCCAGAATGGGGTTTTCAATAATTTGAGTGCCGGTGGAACCCGACTTCTGCGGTTTGGCCATCAGGCCTCTCATCCCGCATAACTGCCGTATCTGCTCCTTCGATCCCCGGGCTCCTGAATCGAGCATCATGTAAATCGAGTTAAACCCTTGTTTATCTGTACTCAGCGTCTTCATTACCGAATGCGTCAACTTGGAGTTGGCATGTGTCCATATGTCGATAACCTGGTTATAGCGTTCGTTATTGGTAATGAATCCCATATTGTAGTTGGAGATGATATCTTCCACCTCCTGGTACCCATCTCCCACAATCGTTTCCTTGTCTTCGGGTATAATAACATCATCGAGGTTAAAAGACAAGCCACCCCTGTAAGCCATCTTGTATCCCATGTCTTTGATGGCATCCAAAAAGGTAACCGTATCTGCATTTCCACATTTCTTAAAAACATCGGAAATAATGGTACGCAGCGATTTCTTTGTAAGCAACTGATTGATGTACCCCACTTTCCGCGGAACATTTTCATTAAAAAGAACCCTTCCTACGGTCGTTTCAATGATATGCATGAAGAAAGCACCGTTTTCATCAACATCCTCAACCTTCACCTTAATTACAGAGTGCAATTCAACAGCCCTTTCGGAATAGGCAATCATCACTTCTTCAGGAGAATAAAAAGTCATCCCCTCCCCTTTGGCTCCTTCACGGGGTTTTGTCATGTAATAAAGTCCCAGAACCATATCCTGCGAAGGAACCTGTATGGGTGCTCCATTAGCAGGATTCATGAGGTTATGAGAAGCGAGCATCAAAAGTTGTGCCTCCAGGATAGCCGCATTTCCAAGCGGTAAATGAACGGCCATCTGGTCTCCGTCGAAGTCGGCGTTAAACCCTGTACATACCAGGGGATGGAGCTGAATAGCTTTTCCTTCGATCAAAACCGGCTGGAAAGCCTGTATCGACAGTCTATGCAGGGTAGGTGCACGGTTGAGCAGAACCGGGTGTCCTTTTAAGACATTCTCCAGTATCTCCCAAACAACAGGGTCCTTGCGGTCAACAATTTTTTTGGCAGACTTAACGGTTTTTACAATTCCCCTTTCAATCAGCTTTCGGATAATAAAAGGTTTATAAAGCTCTGCAGCCATATCTTTAGGCAGGCCACATTCATGAATTTTTAATTTCGGTCCCACTACAATCACCGAGCGGGCGGAATAATCCACACGTTTACCCAGAAGATTTTGGCGGAAACGACCCTGTTTCCCTTTCAGACTGTCGGAAAGTGATTTCAGGGCACGGTTATTTTCTGTTTTGACAGCATTGGCTTTGCGCGAATTGTCAAACAGCGAGTCTACAGCCTCCTGAAGCATTCGTTTTTCATTTCTCAAAATGACTTCAGGAGCTTTTATCTCAATCAACCTTTTCAGTCGATTATTCCGGATAATTACGCGCCGGTAGAGGTCATTCAGATCGGAAGTAGCAAACCGTCCTCCGTCAAGTGGCACCAGAGGGCGCAAATCCGGAGGAATAACAGGCACAACACGAACGATCATCCATTCCGGACGGTTCAGGTTTTTACTGGCCCTGAAAGCTTCCACAACCTGCAGCCTTTTTAAGGCTTCATTTTTCCGTTGCTGCGAAGTTTCCGTATTGGCCTTATGCCTCAACGTAAAAGATAAATCATCCAGGTCAATCCGGTGGAGGATTTCATACAAAGCCTCAGCCCCCATCCGGGCGATAAATTTATTGGGATCTTCGTCATCTAGAAACTGATTTTCCTTGGGCAGCGTGTCGACAATATCGAGATACTCCTCCTCGGTGAGAAAATCGAGCTGTTTCACCCCGTCGCTGGCTTTAACTCCAGCGTTAATCACCACATAACGCTCGTAATAAATAATAGAATCGAGTTTTTTGGTCGGAAGTCCGAGCAAATACCCAATCTTGTTGGGGAGTGACCGGAAATACCAAATATGGGCAACCGGAACGACCAGAGCAATATGTCCCATTCGCTCGCGACGTACTTTTTTCTCGGTCACTTCTACACCACAGCGGTCACAAACGATCCCCTTGTAACGAATCCGTTTGTATTTTCCGCAATGACATTCGAAATCCTTTACGGGTCCGAAAATACGTTCGCAGAATAAGCCATCCCGTTCAGGTTTATATGTTCTGTAGTTTATTGTTTCGGGTTTCAAAACTTCACCAAATGACCTTTCCAGAATTTCCTCCGGAGAAGCAAGACTGATCGAAATTTTTGAAAACCCCCCTTTTGCTTTATTGTCTTTTCTGAATGCCATAATTTGTATTAAAAATCATTATAACAGAACCATTTTCATGGAGAAAGAATTATTCCATCTTGATACTAAGCCCAAGTCCTCTCAATTCGTGGAGCAAAACATTGAGCGATTCCGGAATACCGGGTTGAGGCATTGGCTCTCCTTTAACAATGGTTTCATATGCCTTTGCCCTACCCATAACATCATCGGATTTAACCGTAAGAATTTCCTGAAGAATGTGGGAAGCCCCAAAAGCTTCAAGGGCCCAAACCTCCATTTCACCAAAACGCTGTCCTCCGAATTGAGCTTTACCTCCAAGCGGTTGTTGAGTGATAAGCGAATAGGGACCAATGGAACGGGCATGCATTTTATCTTCCACCATGTGACCCAGCTTCATCATATATATCATTCCAACTGTGGCATGCTGATCAAATGGTTCTCCGGTTTCTCCATCATGAAGCACGGTTTTTCCAAAACGGGGAATTCCGGCTTTATCGGTATATTCTGAGATTTGCTCGAGGGAAGCTCCATCGAAAATGGGAGTGGCAAATTTCACACCCAATTCCTTGCCAGCCCAGCCAAGAACGGTTTCATAAATCTGTCCGAGGTTCATTCTGGAAGGAACACCCAATGGATTAAGCACAATATCCACAGGGGTACCATCTGCAAGAAAGGGCATGTCCTCCTGGCGCACAAGGCGTGATACTATCCCCTTGTTGCCGTGCCGCCCTGCCATTTTATCACCGATTTGAAGCTTCCGCTTTTTGGCAATAAAAATCTTTGCTAACTGAATAATCCCTGCAGGCAGTTCATCACCGATGGTCACATTATAGCGCTCACGCCTTGCAATGGCCTCAGCCTGCTTGTGCTTCATGATATAATTATTGATCACCCGGAATATTAAATCGTTTTTCTGTTTGTCCGTGGTCCATTTGGATGGATTCACTGAAAGGTAATCAATTTCCTGTAGCTGTTTCAACGTAAGTTTCACCCCTTTGGGGATAATTTCCGTACCAAAATAATCTTTAACCCCCTGTGATGTTTTCCCGCTCACAAGTGTGAACAATTTATCCTCCAGACGATTCCGCAAAGCAGCGATTTCACTGTCAAATTTCTCATCAATTTGATCCAGAAGTGTTTTAGTCGCTTGTTTCCCCTTTTTGTCTTTAGCAACACGTGAAAACAATTTTTTATCGATAACAACACCCGAAAGCGAAGGAGATGCTTTGAGTGATGCATCTTTAACATCGCCAGCCTTATCGCCAAAAATAGCACGAAGCAATTTCTCTTCCGGGGAAGGGTCAGACTCTCCTTTCGGGGTAATTTTCCCGATGAGTATATCTCCGGGTTTAACGTTGGCTCCTATGCGGATAAGTCCGTTTTCATCGAGGTTTTTCGTAGCCTCTTCACTCACATTGGGGATATCCGAAGTAAATTCTTCAAGCCCCCTCTTGGTATCGCGAACTTCAAGACTGTATTCATCCACATGTACTGAAGTGAAAACATCCTCCCGGACAATGCGTTCAGAAATAACAATTGCATCCTCATAGTTATAGCCCTGCCAGGGCATAAAAGCAACCATCAGGTTTCTTCCCAGAGCCAGTTCCCCTTTTTCGGTAGCATAGCCCTCCGACAGAATCTGTCCTTCCTCGATTCGTTCACCTTTGCTTACAATGGGTTTCAGGTCAACCGTACTTCCCTGATTGGTTTTGGAATATTTTTGCAAACTGTAAGTAACCACCTCGGGGTCAAAGCTTACAAACTTGTCATCATCGCTAACATCATAACGTATAACAATCTGATTGGCATCCACATATTCAACAACACCCTCCGATTCAGCTCTGATCAACACCCTGGAATCCGCTGCAGCACGGCCCTCGAGGCCCGTTCCCACAATAGGAGCTTCAGGACGCAGCAAGGGCAATGCCTGACGCATCATGTTCGACCCCATCAAAGCACGGTTCGCATCGTCGTGCTCAAGGAAAGAGATTAAAGAAGCAGCAACAGAGGCAATCTGGTTCGGCCCCACATCCATCAGGTTAACCTCTTCTTTTTCAACAAGAGGATAATCCCCGTCAAGTCTGGATTTAACCTTCTGATTAATGAAATACCCTTCAGCATCGATAGGGGCATTGGCCTGTGCAATCACCCGGCTTTCTTCTTCCTCAGCGGTAAGGTAAACAGCACCATTATCCGATAAGTCAACCCTTCCGTCTCTTACTTTTCGATAGGGCGTAGAGATAAAACCAAGGTCAGTAATTTTGGCAAAAACACAAAGTGATGAAATCAAACCAATATTTGGTCCTTCTGGTGTTTCAATAGGACAAAGACGACCGTAGTGGGTGTAGTGAACATCGCGCACCTCAAAGCCGGCCCTTTCCCTTGACAAACCACCCGGACCGAGGGCAGACATCCGTCGCTTATGCGTCATTTCGGCCAGCGGATTGGTCTGGTCCATAAACTGCGAAAGCGCATTGGTACCAAAAAAGGAGTTGATAACAGAGGATAAGGTTTTGGAATTGATCAGATCAATGGGCGTAAACACTTCATTGTCCCGAACATTCATCCTTTCCCGAATGGTACGGGCCATTCGTGCAAGTCCAATACCAAACTGGTTGTACATTTGCTCACCAACAGTACGCACACGGCGGTTACTCAGGTGGTCGATATCATCAACATCGGTTTTTGAATTGACCAATTGAATAAGGTACCTGATAATTTCGATAATATCCTGCTTGGTAAGAACACGATTGTCCGACTCAACTTCAAGACCAAGTTTTTTATTGATCCGGTACCTGCCCACTTCACCGAGGTCGTACCGTTTATCGGAGAAAAACAATTTATCGATAACATCCCGTGCGGTAGCTTCATCTGGAGGTTCAGCATTTCGAAGCTGACGGTAAATATGAAGAACAGCCTCTTTTTCGGAGTTACAGGGATCTTTTTGCAGGGTATTGTAAATAATGGCATAATCCTGCTGACGCTGATCATCCTTGTGAATCAATATGGTTTTTACTCCTGATTCCAGAATATCTTCGATATGTTCCTCCTCAAGGATGGTTTCACGGTCGATGATCACCTCATTTCGTTCAATAGAAACCACCTCACCGGTATCCTCGTCCACAAAGTCTTCCACCCATGATTTTAAAACACGGGCGGCCAGTTTTCTGCCAATGACTTTTTTAAGTCCTGTTTTCGAAACTTTTACCTCATCGGCGAGATTAAATATTTCCAGAATATCCTTATCACTTTCATAGCCGATAGCCCTCAAAAGGGTAGTAACGGGCAATTTTTTCTTCCGGTCGATGTAGGCAAACATGACACTGTTGATATCAGTGGCAAATTCAATCCATGAACCTTTAAAAGGAATAATCCTCGCGGAATAGAGTTTGGTGCCATTGGCATGCAAGCTTTGCCCAAAGAATACTCCTGGTGAGCGATGCAATTGTGAAACAATAACCCGCTCAGCACCATTAATGATAAAGGTACCTTTTTCGGTCATGTAAGGAACCGTTCCCAGGTAAACATCCTGAACCACTGTATCAAAATCTTCGTGTTCCGGGTCGGTGCAATACAACTTAAGTTTTGCCTTTACCGGGACACTGAAGGTTAATCCGCGTTCGATACACTCATGAATGGTGTACCTTGGTGGATCTACTTGATAATCAATAAATTCGAGAACAAAATTATTTCGTGTATCTGTGATAGGAAAATTTTCTTCAAATACGCGGGATAATCCCTCCTCCTTTCGCTTTTCAGGGGTAGCATTTAACTGGAAAAAGTCCCGAAATGATTTAATTTGAACTTCTAAAAAGTCAGGATAATCAAACCTGGTTTGTGTTGAGGAAAAATTTATCCTCTCGATTTTTGTATTTACTGACATGTATTTATACAGGTTAATTATATAAAATATAAATACACAAAAAGGTTTAGAATCCTGCTGAGGCAAGATTCTAAACCATACAACCTTTTAAAAAAGGTCTGATTGCGATTATTTAACTTCAACTTCTGCTCCTGCTTCTTCCAACTGATTCTTAAGAGCCTCAGCCTCATCCTTGGAAACTTTTTCTTTGATTGCTTTTGGAGCTTCATCAACAACGGCTTTAGCTTCTTTAAGACCAAGCCCGGTCAGTTCCTTAACGAGTTTAACAACTGCCAGTTTCGATTGACCAGCGGATTTCAGTACAACATCAAACTCCGATTGTTCTTCAGCGGCTGCTTCCTCACCTCCACCAGCACCAGGTCCTGCAACAGCAACAGCTGCAGCGGCCGGTTCAATGCCGTATTCATCTTTCAGAATATCAGCCAATTCGTTAACCTCTTTAACAGTTAAGTTTACCAACTCTTCTGCAAGTTGTTTTAAATCTGCCATTTCTATTTGTTTTTTAGATAATTATTCAAAAAAATTATTCTTTCTCTTTCAGTGTTTCAAGAACACCATGTATGGTATCACCACCTGATTGCAATTGTGAAAGCACAGTTTTCATCGGTGATTGTAACAGGGACACAACATCGGCAATAAGTTCATTCTTCGATTTCACAGCAATAAGTGAATCGAGTTGGTTTTCCCCGAGATAAACAGATTCTTCAACATAAGCTGCCTTTAACAAAGGTTTGTCATGCTTTTTTCGAAAATCTTTTATCAATTTTGCGGGTGCATTCCCGGTTTCAGTGAACATTACGGTTGTATTCCCTTTGAGTGCGTCGTAAAGCTCTTCGGCATTCTTTTCAGAACTGTCGAGCGCTCTACGTAAAAGAGTATTTTTCGCAACAACCAGTTTGACATCCTGTTTAAAGCATCGTCTCCTTAAATCACTGGTATCTTCAGCGTTTAAACCACTAATGTCAGTCAGGTAAAAATGGTTGTAGGAATTAATCTGTTCCTCCAGGTTATCGATAATAACTTGTTTTTCTGTACGCTTCATTTTTACTCTGCTTTTAGGTCAGCAACTGACTTTGGTTCAACTTTAATCCCAGGGCTCATGGTACTGGAGAGATAGATACTCCGGATATAAGATCCTTTAGCTGAGGAGGGTTTCAATTTGATGATGGTATTGATAAATTCCCTGGCATTCTCCTTAATTTTTTCAGGAGAAAAGGAAACTTTACCGATTGTTGTATGAACAATTCCAAATTTATCGACTTTAAAGTCAATTTTTCCTTGTTTCACTTCTGCAACGGCTTTTCCAATATCCATCGTCACGGTACCGCTTTTGGGATTAGGCATTAAGCCACGGGGTCCCAAAACACGTCCAAGCTGGCCAACTTTCCCCATCACTGGGGGCATGGTAATCACCACATCTACATCGGTCCACCCACCTTTGATCTTTTCAATATAATCATCCAGTCCTACATAGTCGGCTCCGGCCTGTTTGGCTTCCTCTTCCTTATCGGGAGTAACCAAGGCCAGCACACGTACCTCTTTTCCAGTTCCATGGGGTAACGAAACTACGCCTCTAACCATCTGGTTGGCTTTTCTTGGATCGACTCCCAAACGGATATCCAAATCAACCGATGCATCAAACTTGGTAAAGGTAATTTCTTTGACCAGTTTGGCAGCTTCATCAATCGGATAGGATTTTGCTCTGTCGACTTTTTCAAGAGAAGCTTTTAAATTCTTCGTATTTCTGCCCATTCTTAAAAAGATTTAATTTATTTTTTTCTAATGGAGCAGTTGTTGGAAATCAAGATGGTG
>CAYTDH010000138.1:0-10490 GCA_964436325.1 uncultured Tangfeifania sp. | reverse complement strand
TGCCCCAGGCAGTGCCCAATTCTTTTGTGGAATGGATGCGCGAGACCGATTACGAGCTGGTGGTGACCCATCCGGAAGGTTATGAATTGGCACCGTCGTTTATGGGGAATATTCCGGTGGAGTATGATCAGCGTAAGGCGTTTGAAGGGGCTGATTTTATTTATGCCAAGAGCTGGGCTTCTTATACGGACTATGGTCAGGTGCTTTCCCGCGACCTTGATTGGCGGGTGGATGAAGCAAAGATGGCCCTCACCAATAATGCCCGGTTTATGCATTGTCTGCCGGTACGTCGCAATATGGTGGTTGCCGATGGCGTTTTGGACAGCCCGCAATCGGTGGTGGTGGAACAGGCTGCAAACCGTGAAATTACGGCCCAGGCTGTTCTCCGGATGATGCTGGAAGAAATGCAGTAGGGGATTTTGGTTGTAAACCGCTATCTTTGCATCTATGAAAAAGATTGAAATAATTCCGGCCATTGATCTCATTGGGGGGAAATGTGTAAGGCTCTCCCAGGGTGATTATGAGCGGAAAATTATCTATAATGAAAATCCTCTTGAGGTTGCTAAAATGTTTGAAGATGCCGGCCTCCAAAGACTTCACCTGGTGGATTTGGATGGAGCCCGCGCCCGCCATATTGTCAACCAAAAAGTATTGGAGCGTATTGCTTCCGGCACCAGGCTGGTGATTGATTTTGGGGGTGGGTTAAAATCGGATAAGGACCTGGAAATAGCATTCGATTCAGGAGCATCCATGGTTACGGGCGGGAGTATTGCTGTAAAGCATCCCGAGATTTTTTTGCAGTGGCTTGAGCGGTTTGGGAGTGAAAAAATAATTTTAGGGGCCGATGCGAAAGAGGGACGTATTGCTGTTAGTGGTTGGCAGGAAACCACCTCCCTCCTGGTAACTAATTTTATTGCCGGATTTTTTCAGAAAGGAGTTCAAAAAGTGATTTCTACCGATATCAGCCGTGACGGAATGCTTTCAGGCCCCTCTCTTGAACTTTACAGGGATATTATGGAAGAATTGCCCCGCATCGAAATCATTGCCAGTGGTGGCATTGCTTCAATGGATGATATTACGAAACTTTCGGAG
This sequence comes from uncultured Tangfeifania sp., assembly GCA_964436325.1. Classification (GTDB taxonomy): domain Bacteria; phylum Bacteroidota; class Bacteroidia; order Bacteroidales; family Prolixibacteraceae; genus Tangfeifania. Next base: position 9,398 of record CAYTDH010000138.1, on the reverse strand, counting down.
ATGGGCATACCAGGTGTCATCACCGGGAAAGCCATTTATGAAGGGAAGATAACACTGAAAGAGTTGGAGCGCTTTATCTCCGGGAATTATTGAATCCGGGAGGAGGGCACATTTAATTCCATAGAAGGGATTTTTTTCCGGAAATGAGAAGAGGTTTTTTTTGATGAAGGTAAATGAATAAATGTATGTTAGCAAAACGCATTATTCCCTGTTTGGATATTCGCGACGGCCAAACCGTGAAAGGGATTAATTTTGTGGATATCCGGGAGGTGGGCGACCCGGTGGAATTGGGTGCCAAATATGCCGAAGACGGAGCTGATGAACTGGTTTTTTTGGATATAACTGCAACCCATGAGGGGCGGAAAACTTTCGTAGAACTGGTGAAACGGATTTCCCGTAATCTGAATATTCCCTTTACGGTAGGCGGTGGAATCAGTGAACTGGACGATGCTCAGAAATTGCTGAGTGCGGGTGCGGACAAGATTTCCATCAATTCATCGGCTGTGAGGAATCCTTCACTGATCGACGAAATGGCCCGGAATTTCGGAAGCCAGTTTGTTGTTGTGGCCATCGATGCCCGCGGCGATGAGAATGATCACTGGACGGTGACGGTGAATGGCGGCCGCATCCCCACCGATAAAGAGCTTTTCTCCTGGGCCCGGGAAGCGGAAGACCGGGGAGCCGGCGAAATTCTATTTACTTCGATGAATCATGACGGCACGAAAAATGGCTTTGCCAACAAGCAACTTGCCCAATTGGCTGATTCCCTGAAAATTCCTGTGATTGCCTCCGGAGGGGCTGGTGCCATGAACCATTTCGTGGATGTTTTTACCCGGGGAAAAGCCGATGCCGGTTTGGCAGCCAGTATCTTTCACTACAATGAAATTCCCATTCCAACCCTCAAAAAATATTTAAAAGAAAAAGGAATTGTGGTTCGTTAGAACCCATTCCGATTCGCTAAATTCGCAGCAAATTTCCGACATGAAAGAATTGAAAGATATCAGCAGCATAAATTTCCGCAAGCTGGACGGACTGGTTCCGGCGGTTATTCAGGATGAGGCCACGATGAAGGTTTTGATGGTGGGTTTTATGAACGAAGCAGCCCTGAAAAAGACTGTAGAAACCGGGAAGGTTACTTTTTTTAGTCGCACAAAAAATCGTTTATGGACTAAAGGAGAAGAGTCGGGGAATTTTTTGAATGTAGTGAGCATTCTTGCCGATTGCGATGATGATACCCTCCTCATTAAGGCTCATCCCAAAGGGCCCGTTTGCCACACAGGTGCCGATACCTGCTTTTTTGAATCGAATCCGCCTGCGGGTAAACCTTCTGCCAAAAAGGAAGACCTCCAATTCTTAAGTTATCTTCAGGATTTTATCGACAAGCGCAAAAAGGAAATGCCCGAAGGTTCTTACACCACTTCCCTTTTTCAAAAGGGTACCGCCAAGATTTCCCAAAAAGTGGGAGAGGAGGCGGTGGAGACCATCATCGGCGCTATGGCTAATGATGATGAAAATTTTATCTACGAATCTGGAGATTTACTGTATCACCTTATCGTTCTTCTTACCCATAAAGGATACCGCATTGAAGATATTGTGCAGGAACTTAAAAAAAGGCATTCCTGATTTCAGGGGGTAATAACCGGAGGGTTTTCTCTGAACGTATTGCATAACATGCTTATGGAACATAGTTTCAAAACATAACTGTAAAACATTCCGTGTTTTTTTGGAATCTTTTGTTAAATTTGTGTTAAAGTTGGTAGTTTTGTAGTACTGCTAATTCATAAAAACCAATAATATGGAAACTAAAGCTCTTTGTCCAACCAGCACTTCAACTATTTTGGCATGTCAGAAGATTGCCAGGTCTTTTAAGGAAAATATTTATGAATTATCCAGCATCAGGAAGGAATGGGACCTTGAGTTTGCCGTCTCGCTTAATGTTTGGATCAGCGACACCATTGAAAAATATTATGAAGGAGGGTTGGACAGCATTTCCGACAAGAAATACCGCGAGTGGCATGAGGTAATGGTTGCTGCATTGCAAAGCCTGAAAATTTTGCGTGCCGCCATGAAAGTCGATTTTAGCAGTGACAAGGCCTTTTTGAAAGATACTTTTCAGAAACTGGGCTATTCGGATTATTTCAGTGATGCCAAAAACGGGGATCACCTCAGTTTATATCACTTTCTGACCACTTTTGCTGAAAATATTGATGAGGCCACACGAAAGAAAATTGTGAACAAAGGAACCTCGGATACCCTTTTCAAAAAGATTTTGGAGTCTGCAAAGCAAATCAAGGAATATAAGGATTGTTTTGAAACATTGGAAAGCGAAAATGAACTGAGCACTTATGCCCAAAAAGAGGTTGCAGAAATTTATCAAACGATTCAGGATATTTGCCGGATTGCCGTTGCTTATTACCAGTTTGATCCCGAAAAACGGGATCTGTTCAATTTTTATAAAGTTCTTGTGAATTTATAAGTTGGCTGATAATTCACGTTGTAAAACGGCCTGCCGGTTTATTTCCGGCAGGCCGTTCTTTTTCATGACTTTCTTATTTCCCTGTGAATAAGGAATCAACACCGATCGTTCCTGTTAAGTCACGGATATAGTTTTTCGATTCTACATACTGAAGTTGTTTCTGTGCTTTTTCCAGGCGTTGATGGATATCCATTTTCCCCGCCATTTTTTCATTTATGGGGTTTGCAAGAAAATCATTCAGGTATTGAATTCGCTCCTTCAGGAAAACCTTGTCTTTTTGTTGTTTTAGCTGTAATCTTTCATTGTACCAGTCGGATTGAAGGACGAGGTCGCGGTTGAACTGGCGTCGCAATTCAGGATTATTCAGGTCTTTCCCTTCATAGTTGCCGTAGGCCATGATGTGAAGCAGGATTTTCAAGGGAGGAATAGCGGCTTCCACGCTGCCGTCTTCGAAATAACGAAGTGCCACTTTTTGCTGTGCTTCCACAATATTTTTGATCCCGTCAACAAACTGCTCCATATCCTGCAATTCAGGCTTCAGCATCTTTTCGTTAAAAACAGCCAGGGGTTCATCAAATAACCGGTTCATGCAGCGGAATGCGAAATTTTTGTTGATTCGGTATCCCAGTCTGCTGGCTTCGATTTTTTCACCCTTGTACTCAAAATCCTCCAATTTGTCAAGGCAGTTGTTTTCAATCAGTTTATTGGCATCCCTGTCGTTGGGTTCAAGGCGGGCCCAAATTTCAGGGATGAGAATGCTGATATCGTGATCGAACCGGTTTTCCTGCCCTACATAACCGGCAGCCGAACTAAAACCTTGATATTCTGACAAGATGTAGGAAAGCAGCGCATTGTTCAGGTCGGTTGTCGGAACAAGCATGTTGAAAGGTCCTTTGGTAAGCGCTCCTTCAGAACCTGCTCCTGTTGTGGAGGGGGATTTTCCTGTGAGGCTGCAGATGAAATCCATGAATAACTCAGGAATCTCCTGATAATGAATAGGATTATAAACACTCAGCGGACGTATTCCTTTTTCTTTATCGGCGGGGTTGTTTCGGCGTCCGGGGAGAACAGCATTTACGGGGAAATGGACGGGTTTGTCCGGGGCCACTTTCCGGAAAAGCCGCACACCGGTCTCGGCCAGGTAGGAGGCCTGATTGTCCTTTTTAAACACGTTTTTTTGCAGGTAACGTGGGTTATTGGTGGGTGTTCCCCTCACCAGGCGCGTATGCGATGGTGCAACAAAAAAAGTTTCTCCGGGGCTTTCCAGGACTTTCTTTATTAAATTCCGGACTGGTGGAGTGTATTCATTGAAATGGATGGCGTCCTCATAGAGTTTTTGAGCATCTTTTTTTGTCAGCGGCTGGTAATTGGTCAGAAAGGTATTTTTATTCGTGATGTCGGCTTCTGCTTCTTTGTCATATCCCCTGATAATGGCTTCATCGGGTCTTTGAAAAAGATAACTTTCGCAGTTGCTTATCAGCTTTACGCTTTTGTTCTTGAATTCCGGATTCAGATCATTAAGCTGACTGGCAGGAATCGTGATGGAAGCGGAAATATCATCTTCCATCTGGATTTTTTGGCTGGGGATAAAGTCTGACCGCAATTTGTGTAAATACCATTTTCCGTCAGGATTAAATCCGATGCGGACATAACTGGCCATTATTTTGTTGTGCTTGTACCTTAGTGCATTGCCGTCTCGTCCATTTACAATCTCTACGTTCAGGTGTTCTTTCCATGATCCTTTTTCCTGGTGGCTTCGATACAACCGTTTGATGTAAAGAGCCAGCGTTCGTACATGCACCGGAATGCTTTCCAGAAACTGGTTGTAAGCATCGTTGTATTGGTCGGAGGGAGTGAGTAATTTCACTGCTGACCCGAGCGTACGGTGGGGGCTGAGGAATGGTCGCGAAGGCCGGGCATCGGGCCGGATATTCTTCCATCGGTTCGAATAGTCGTAGTTGATGAGCATGTCGGCCATTTCTGAATCTTTTTCCAAATCCTGAATGTAAAAAGAACCGTACTTAATGGCATTTTGCATTGATTTGGAAATCTCCGATTTGCCTCCTCCGGAAACAGTACTGGGTTTATGACAAAAAATTCCTTCCGGGGCGGTATCGATAATTCTCCATAGCTGCTGCTCGGGATGTTTTACCAGTTGAAATTTGTGTCCGGTGGGATGAATGTAGATTTTATCGGGAGAAAGGGTTAATTCCTGTTCTTCTCCATCATGCTGCCAGTGAACAGTGCCCTTTTCAATGTCAATATCGGCATGTTCATGGATATAAATAATCTCAGGATACCTTTTGTCTACTGCGTAATTTTCCGGCATGACGTCAATTTTGCCAGGCAGCAGTTTTTTTACCTCTTCAAAAGTGTATTTGCTGTCAAATTTTTCGGAAAAAGGTTTTCCAAATATACTATCTCCCATGTTTCCCCTTGGAAAAGCAATGGCACCTCCGGCATGTTCTTCTTCAGCCAGGCCGTATAAATTGGCGGAATAGCTGATTTGGGTTTTGATCTCCTTTTTTGAGTAACCAAAATAGTTATCGGCAATAAGGGTCACCACAACTCCCCGTTTATCCCTGCAGGTAATTTTAAATGCTCCGCCGTCATTGTAGTATTCATTTTCATTTTTCCAGCACATTCCGTCTTTTCGTTGCTTTTTGGTAGCTTCGTCGTAGTGGGGCAGTCCAATGTCTTTTTTCTTCAGACGGGTTAGTTGGGGAGCCAGAATGATACAGCCGGTGTGACCGGTCCAGTGTTCGGTGTCAAGCGCTGCATCGTTTTCTGCCAGATTGTGATCGCCTGCGTTTCCGAAAATTGTTTCCACAAAGTCCAGGTTACTAACCAGGCTTCCGGGGGCAAAAAAACGGATTTCCATGCTTTTTTCGCTCATGAGCCCTTCTACCCGGGGACTAACCTGAGGACGAAGCAGGAGCGAAACCATCAGGCGGGCTTTCTCTTTTTGATTGGCGGTGAATGGCAGAGTGTTCAATTCATCTGTGGGATGCAGGGCCTCATGCAACAAATGTGCAAAGGCCATTTTGGGGACTTCCTTTTTGTCGGGAGGAACAGGGAGTCCGCCCTCTACAATGTGAAAGGTCCCTTTGGTGGTCCGCTTGTCGGCTGCCGGATTGTTGAGGATACCCTGTTTTAACCGGTATGAACTGACTTTGCTGTTTTCGAAAATGTTTCCATCGGGGGGCAGACTTACTTCACGTGCTATGCCCGGCTGATTTAGTACAAATGTGGATGAAGGAAGCCGTATCTGCTTGCCTGCATCCACTTCTTTTAAATAATCATCAAGAAAATCTTGAATCCGGGTGTCGGCGGGCGAGAGGTGGTCCGAAAGCAGCCTCGATTTTTCACGAAAGCTGCTGATGAGTCCTTCTGTTAATGAAATAAACCTGTCGCTGGAAAGTTTGGATTGATTGTCTGAACCTCCGTAGAACAAGGGTTGACCCAACGAAGCGAGTTGAAGATTGATGTATTGTACCATCTCTCTTCTGTCTTTTTTTCGTGGTTTTGGTATATTTTTTTTAACCATAATTCCTTTCTTTTCAACTAAAATAACAAATATCAATCAGAAAACCGAAAGCTGCTTTGTTCCTTTGTCTGGAGTCAATAAAGAAGCGGATTGCTTTTCAGTAGAAGCAGCAGGGGATTGACTTGTTATTTGCCGGGATTGCGGGAATGCCGGAGAGGACCTATTCCTCCGGCTCAATGGGAGTGAACCCCTCGGGAACTGCAGACTCGGAGGGCTCATAGGGGAAAACATCTACAATGGTGCTTACTGCCATGGCCGAGACCACGTAAGGGATGACCAGATAAGATAAACTTTCGTCGAGACGTTCCAGGGCTTCTTTAATATCGTCGGCCATGATGAGGTAATAGGTGCGCATTTTTTTTTCTTTGCCGGCCTCTTCATCAACGGTTACCAGGTTGATGGTGGCTTTAAACCACCATTCTCCGGTATCGTAGGGAAAGACCTCACCAATGCGCGATTTTTTGATGTCGGTGACGGAAAAATCGCCTTTGGTCATCTGTTGCATTTGCCTTATCATCCGGGTTTCCGCATCGGTGAATGAAACTGCATTCAACAGGAAATTTTCCGTGACGGTCTGTTCCTTTCCGCTCTCGGTAACTTTTGCATATTTTACTTTGCTCTCGAACCAGGTTTGCATATTATTCAATTTTTTCAGGGACAAAAATAGATGATTTATTTCATTTGGGACAGACCTCAAAGAAAAATTGGACAGAAACCTTTTTCGGAAAAATGAAAAAACCGGTTGCCAAATGTATTGCAACCGGTTTCAGATCGAACTAAACTACCTGAACTCACCAATAAATAAATATTTTTTCTACCTGATTTCTGAAAAGAAGGATCCGCCCCTACCAGCGGATCCTTGACAGACAGCTACAGACTAAAAAATGGAAGAAGGCATTAGTTGTAGGCACTTTCTCCATGTTCGTAAACATCGAGGCCTTCCTCTTCTATGCGCCTTGATACGCGCAAACCGATGGTTGATTTTAATATCTTAAACAGGATAAGTCCCAGGCCGAACGACCAGGCAAAAACGGCTACAACGCCTATCACCTGGACAAGGAGCAGGCTGGCTCCACCGCCGTAAAAGAGACCTCCTTCGGTGGCAAAAAGTCCTACGGCAATGGTTCCGAATGCCCCATTGACGCCGTGAACCGAGATGGCTCCAACCGGATCATCTACTTTGAAGACCTGGTCAAAAATTTCAACACTGAATACCAAAATGATGCCAGCGATGATTCCAATGATGAGCGCCCCTCCCGGACTTACAATATCGGTTCCTGCGGTAATGGCGACCAAGCCTGCAAGCGCGCCGTTCAGTGCCAGTGAAAGTGCAGGGCGCTTATAACGCCACCATGAGGTAAACAGCGCTGCCATCGCTCCTCCGGCAGCAGCCAGGTTGGTGGTAAGGGCGATATGCGCAATCGCCAGGGTGTTGTCGGTGCCGGCAGCTCCCAATTGCGATCCGGCGTTAAACCCAAACCACCCAAACCAGAGAATGAAAACACCCAATGCTCCGTAGCCCAGGTTATGCCCGGGGATAGCTTTGGGTTTCCCTTTTACATATTTTCCAATACGAGGGCCGAGAACAATGGCTCCGGCCAAACCAATCCACGCCCCAACAGAGTGAACGATGGTTGACCCTGCAAAATCCATAAATCCTAATTGGTCAAGCCATCCTCCGCCCCATTTCCAGTGGCCTGAGATGGGATAAATGAGGGTCGTGATCACCACGGTGAAAATGATATAGGCGTTAAATTTGGTCCGCTCGGCAACAGCTCCTGAGACAATCGTAGCTGCTGTTGCTGCAAAAACGGTCTGGAACATTAAATCGGTTTTGTTGGCATAATCACCCATGCCATTATCATTGATAAATAGGGTGGGGATTCCAAGGAATCCGCCAAGAGACTCCCCGTACATCAACGTATAGCCAATAACCCAAAACAGTATGGCTCCTACGGAAAAGTCTACCAGGTTCTTTGTTAGAATGTTGGCCGTGTTCTTCGAACGCGTGAAACCTGCTTCTACCATTGCAAATCCAGGCTGCATAAACATTACCAGAATGGTGGCAACCAAAACCCAAATGTTGTTAATCGATATTGATAATTCTTCCATGATAATTCTTTTTTATTCGTTCATTGATTTCATTGCCTTTCATAGGCTAAGAATCTGTTCCTGTTTTCTTATTCTTCTTTACCTTTTATATAAAGCGATTGATCCCCTTTCTCTCCGGTTCGAATCCGGTAAGACTCTTCAATAGGAATAATGAATATCTTACCATCTCCGATTTCACCTGTCTTGGCATTCTCCAGAATGGTGTTTACCGTTTTTTCGATGTTCTTATCCCTTACAATGATGGAAAGTTTCGTGCGTTCAATGGTGCTCGTGTCGTAAACAATACCACGGTATACCCGGCCCTCCCGGGCCTGACCAACACCACGAACATCCCAGAATGAGAAAAACTCAATCCCTGCTTCGTGAAGGGCTTCACTAACCTCTTCAAACTTTGTTTTGCGAATGATTGCTTCAATTTTCTTCATCTTATTCTGTTTTTTTTTATTTGTTACAATGATATTCCTGCCACAATGTGAAACTGTTCGGAGGAGGGGTTAAGAATAGCTGCACCCGAAACGGGGAGCGAAAAGGAATCGGTGATCTTTATCTCTTTGGAAGTACTGATGCCGATGTTGCAAATGGTGAATTCACCATCAATGGTATAAGCCCCGTCGCCTCCTCCCAAAGTGAGATCAACCGCTCCTGCGGAAAGGCCTGCTTCCAGGTAGAGGTCTCCTGCGCCGTCATTCATCATGTAAGCCCCGGTGAGGGAAAAACTGCCCAGTCCAAGACTTACCATGGGTTCGATGTAATGCGAGGTCCCTTCGAGCCATAAATCTCCCGGAAAATAATAATCGGTCAGGGTTAAACCAAGCGATGCATTCTCGCCTAAGTCAAATCCATAGCTGGCGTAGAGGTCTGCCTCCGCTGCCTCATTGGTTGAAGCATTATAGGAACCCCAGGCACCAATGGCAAATCCTCCTGAACTGAATTCCACGTAGGGCTGAAAAGCAGGTCCTGATCCAAACTTGGTCCCGCGCCATACATAACTGCTGTAAATGTCAAGACCGGTATCCCAACTCTGTCCCTGAACTTTCGGTGTGAAAGCCACTAACATCAACAAACCTGCAAAAAGCGTAAAAGTCTTTTTCATAATTTTGTTTTTTAAAGTTTAAAATGTGTTTTCATTCTTTTGTTTTTACTTCGTCTTTTTTTTGTTCTGCTTTTCTGAAAAATGATGAATTTTAATTTTACCCTCTTAAATTTTGTTTCTTTTTTTGAAAAAATGTAATTTTTAAAATTAAACCCCTTTTGTTTTTGGTT